>JANQKH010000505.1 GCA_028281215.1 Phycisphaeraceae bacterium
ATTGTGGTCGAGTCGCTTTACCAGAACAGTTCGGTTGGACACGCCGCCGCGGAGTGTTTCACATTCGATCCGTTCATCGTGCGCGATGTGTCCGGCGTCGCGCAGGTAAGCGATGAGTTGATCGTGCTGTTCGATGTCCAACGGCATGCAGGGATGGTAATGAAAAACCCACGGCGACGAGGCCGTGGGTTTAGGTGTTGTCCGTCAATTTGAGTGTGAAGATCAATCCTGCTTCATCGCCGCGGCGAGGATTTCACTCGTACTGGGTCGCATGATGCGGGGGTCGACCTGCTCGCCGCGTTGCAGCGTCGCGCGGACTTCCTTGCCGCTGATGAAGACCGGTTTTTCATCCTGATGGTTCGACATCAGATCGACGCGGCCGAGCGATTCATAGAACGCTGCGAAACCGACCTTCACCGGTTGAATATGCAGTTCGCCGTTGAGGTTGTCGAAGATTTCGTGAGCGTCGAAGTCACCCCAGATCGCTGAGCCGTCGGCGTAGGGTGCGTCGGCGTGTTTGCGGCCGATGATGATGTTCGTGAAGCCCATGTTCTGGCGGTAGATCGCGTGCATGACGGCTTCGCTCGGGCCGCCGTAGAACATTTTGATGTCCAGACCGAGCAGCAGGACACGGTCTTTGATCTCGCCCTCAATGTTGGCCCAGAGGTCAGCATCCTTGTCGCCTTCGCCGAACTCGCCGGACTCGATCAGCTTTTCGTATGTCTGCATGCGAATGACGGCGGAGACGTCGTCGCCTTTGGTTTCGCCGAGCAGTGGGTTGAGTACAGCGACGGCGTTCTTGCCTTCGCGCAGTAGCACTTCGAGGCCGTAGAGCAATGCGTATTCGTGCGCGCGGTGCAGCGGATTGCGGGTCTGGAACGCGACGGCCGCTTCGCAACCGATTTCGCCGAGCAGGGCGCGGATTTCTTCAGGCGTTTTGATGTGCGCATCAAAGTCAGGGTGCGTGTCCTGCTTGATCACTTCCACCTCGCCGCCGATAAGGTGCGTCTTGTCCGCATTGTCCGGATTCTCGAGCACCATCGCCGCGCCGGGATGATCGGTGCGGTCGGTAAGGTAGACACCTTTGATGTAGCGCGGCTTGTCCCATTCGAAAATGCTTTGCACGTCGAGCGTCGCCACCACTTCGCCGGCCGGGTTGGTGAGCGCGACGGTTTGACCGACGGCGAGTTGGCCGGCCATTTCGGTGGTCACCGGCAGCGACAAGGGAATCGTCCACGCCAGCTTTTTGCCGTTTGCTTCCACCACATGTTCGTCGAGCACGTGGTTGTAGACGCTCTCGGTCATCGGCCCGGTCATCGGACTGAGCGTACCGTCCGCCCAACGGTAAACGGTGGATAGATCACCGGCGCTGACGGGTACTTTGACCAGGTCGGCGGCCTTGGCGCGGAGACCATCTGCGTCGGCGGTGTAGCGATTGACGAGCGTCCCGCCATGCGGGTCGATCAGGGAAGCAGGCATCACGATGTCTCCTGGGGAAATCAGGCGGGAAAAGCGTGGGGCAGGGATGGTAGTGGCGCACGGCTAGGGGTGCAAACAACCGGGGAGTCGCGCAAGGGCACGAAGGCGCAGAGGAAGTGGGAGTGATGAAGTGGAGGGGATTTGAGTAAGCCCGACTTGAAGAGTCTGCGACGAAGAATTGGATCAGGGCAGGTGCCAGGGATTGGGAGTCAGCGAATAGGGGATGGAACATAAAGTCACGTCGTGCGTCCGTATGAACAATTCCATCGGAGGTATCACCATGCATCGATTCGTTTGCACGCTGAGCATCTTGCTGTTGGTTCTCTCCGCGGCGCCGCGAGCGAAGGCTTGTTCCTGCCCTCCGCCTCCGCCGCCGAAGCAGGCTTTGAAACAGGCGGCCGCCGTGTTTTCAGGCAAGGTGCTGAGCGTGGAGATCGATCAGCGCAAGGGCATAAAGATGGTCACGATCGAAGTGGCGTCCGTGTGGAAGGGCGGGGTGGGCAGAAAGGCGACGGTTTACACCGCCCAGCACGGTGCGACATGTGGTTACGGATTCAAGAAAGACCAAAGTTATCTCGTCTACTGTTACGCGCGGAAGCAGAAGGATGAAAAGAAGCCTGCGAAACTGTGGACCAACATCCGCACGCGCACGCGGCCGATGGCGAATGCCGCTGCGGACATGAATGCGCTGGGCAAAGGCGCGAAGCCGGCTGAATCGAAGATTCATTGATCAGTTGATCCTAATGGGATAATCCATCAGATCAACTCTTCTTTGGTTTCTTGTCCGAGTCGGACTTGGTTGGGGCGGCTTTCTTGTCTGCTGACTTGCCGGTGTCACTTGTTTTCGTTTCAGATTTGGTTTCTGACTTGGACTCTGTCTTGGTTTCAGACTTGCTCTCGCTCTTCTCCGGTTTCGCCTCGGCGGCTTTTTTGTCGCTTTCGGCGGCTTCTTGATAGTTCTTGGATCGGTAGTCCGTTTCGTAAAACCCGGAACCTTTGAAAATCACCGCGGCACCGGTGCCGATGAGTCGTTTGAGTTTGAGCTTCTTGCACTCGGGGCACTTGCGCAAAGGTTTTGCGGTCATCATCTGAAATTCTTCAAACTCGTGGCCGCAAGCCTGGCATTGATAGTCATATGTGGGCATGGTGTCTCTCGCAATTTACTCGGCGACGCTCACTTTCGCGGGACGAAGGGTTTTGTCGTTGATCAGATAGCCCGGTTGCAATTGCATGACGACCTGATTGCTGTCGAGGTCGTCCGACGGTTGTCGCATCATGGCTTCGTGGCGGTTGGGATCGAATTCGTCGCCGGGTTCCACGGTCAGGCGCTGGATGCCGAACCGCTCAAGTGTGCGCATCAATTCGTCACGCACAATCAACACGCCATCCAAGACATCCTGTGCCGAACTGTTTTGCGGATCGATTGCCACAGCGTGATCAAAGTGGTCCAGCACGGTCAGCAGGTCTTTGGCGACATCCATCAGTTGGTGTTCACGAGCGTTGGCGACTTCCTGATGGCTTCGGCGAATCACGTTCTGGTAGTCGGCATGGGCGCGCAGCAACTTGGATTCCAAATCGCTGCACTTGTGGGCGAGGTCGACGAATTCATTGTCGACTTCCGCTTCGGCTGCTTCGGTGGTTGCCATGGAATCCGTTGAGGCATCATCGCCACCTACGGCGTCAGAGTCATCGGTGTCGGCGGTGTCGGCTGCCTGGTTCGCCGCGATCACATCGTCCTCGTCCTGGATTTCGATTTTGTTTTTTTCGTCGCTCATGGTTGGTTTGCAGGGTGACGCCTGTCAGCCCGCCTTTCACGCCCCGATGTAATCCTTGATCTTTTTCCAGAAGCTCTTGTTGTGCGGCAGGACATCGTGGTCCTCGGTCTCGGCATACTCGCGTAGGAGTTCTTCTTGCTTTGTTGTCAGTTTTGTGGGCACTTCGATCATCAAAATGATGATCAGGTCGCCCGGTCGGCTTGATCGAAGATTAGGGATGCCCGCGCCGCGAATGCGGTACTGTTCGCCGTGTTGCGTGCCAGGTTTGATGGTGATTTCTTCTTCGCCATCGAGGGTTGGTACGCGAACGTTGGCGCCAAGCGCCGCTTGCGTGAAGCTGACCGGCATGCTCAAGACCAGGTCGTCGTTGCTTCGCTTGAACAGTTTGTGATCGGCGATCTGAACAACCACATGCAGGTCGCCGTGCGGCGCGCCGTTGTCGCCGGGTTCACCTTCACCGCCGATGCGAATCGCCTGGCCTTCATGAATGCCGGCGGGAATG
>JANQKH010000574.1 GCA_028281215.1 Phycisphaeraceae bacterium
GCAGCGGCGGGCAGCGACACAACTTTTTCGGCTGGAACCGGACCCCGATCGGCTATGGCGACCTGCCGATCACGTTCACACGCAACCGTGTGAAATCGCCATCGATGAAGTTCCAACTTCTGGACGGAACGGACTGGCATATCTGGCGCGAGTATGCCAATCCGATTCCAAATTGGGATGCATTCGGTCATACGCGGCTGTGGTCCGTCGCGTACAGGCATCGCGAACGGGTGAACGTCACCCACTTCGATGGACACATTCGCACCTACGAAAAAGACGATGCGTACCCGGCCGATCCTTTGGAACGCGAAGCCATCTGGAGTATTGACCATTGAATCATTGGCGATTGAAAAACAAGGGATGGATGCTGCGGTTAATGGGCGTTTGGGTCGTGGTTGCCGCGATACCGATGTCGTCGCACGCGGATGCGAAGAAGCCTGTCCAGGTGTTCCTCCTCGCCGGCCAATCCAACATGGAAGGCCAGGGTGTGGTCGACCTCGATCATCCGAAGTATTACAACAGCGGTCGCGGCATTCTCAAGAATGTCATGAAGAATCCCGCGATGGCGGATCGGTATAAACATCTGAAAGACAAGGACGGCAACTGGACGTCGCGCGAGGATGTGTGGGTGCGATTCAAGACGAAACACGGTCTGAAGAAAGGCCCGTTAACAATCGGCTTCACCGGTTATCCCGGCAAGCATCACATCGGGCCGGAATTGCAAATCGGGCATCAGCTCGGCGATCACATCAACGAACAGATCTTGCTCATCAAGACAGCGTGGGGCGGTAAGAGTTTGCACAAGGATTTTCGTCCACCGTCGGCCGGCGGCGAGACCGGCGCGTACTACAAACAGATGTTTGCCGAGATTGACGAAGCACTCAAGCAAATGGGCAATGACTTTCCCGTGTACAAGGATCGTGGCTATCAGATCGCCGGCTTCATCTGGTTTCAGGGATGGAACGACATGTTCAGCGAGGATGCGCGCAACGAATACGAGCAGAACCTGGTGCATTTGATTCAGGACGTTCGCAAGCAATTCAAGCAGCCGAACTTGCCGGTGGTGATCGGCGAACTGGGCAACGGCGGCGAAAAGGTGGGCAAGAACATGATCACACTGCGCAAGGCGCAGGCAGCGGCGGCAAAGCGCCCGGCGGTCGGCAAGCGCGTACGATTTGTTAAGACGACATCGTTCGCGCGGCCTGCGAAAGAGTCACCGAACGTTGGACACGGCCATCACTGGTTCGGCAACGCGGAGAGTTATTTCCTCATCGGTGACGCACTCGGCGCGGCGATGGTGGACTTATTAAAGGAGGGCCAATGAAACGGATGTTTGTCAGGCAGATCGATAGTCAGGCCGACGAGCTTTTCAGCGCTCACACCATGATTTCCTTGATGACGTGGCCGTGCACATCGGTGAGTCGGCGGTCGATGCCGTTGTGCCGATAGGTGAGTCGTTCGTGATCGATACCGAGCAGGCGCAGAACGGTGGCGTGAATGTCGTAGACCTGCGTGGGATGGTTTCGATCGAGCGGCTTGTAACCCCACTGATCGCTGGGGCCGTGCGAAATGCCGCCCTTGATGCCGCCACCGGCGAGCCAGTTGGTAAAGACATAGGGATTGTGATCGCGGCCTTTGCTTCCCTGCGTCGACGGCATGCGGCCGAACTCGGTCGTCCAGAGGATGATGGTGTCGTCAAGCATGCCGCGTTGCTTGAGGTCTTTGATCAGGCCGGCGACGGCGCGGCTCATACCGAGGGCAAGCGGACCGTGGTCGCGCTGGATGTCTTCGTGGCTGTCCCAATTGCGACGCGGGAAGCCGTTGTCGTTGCCGGACCAGATCTGCACAAAGCGCACGCCGCGCTCGAGCAATCGCCGTGCGACAAGGCACTTGCGGCCCATGTAATCGGTTTCCTCCAACGCGTTGATCTGCCTGGGCCAGGCACCG
>JANQKH010000590.1 GCA_028281215.1 Phycisphaeraceae bacterium
ACCATCAAACCACCGGCGTGCTGTGCGAACCCACCGTCGAAGACTGGACGCAGGCGCTGCGCGATCTGCCGAACCGCGAACAACTCATCGCATGGGGCGGCGCGGCACACCAACGCACGCTCACCGACTATGCGCCGGCAGTGTATCAGCGTCGGCTGATGGACATTTATCAAAACGCCATGCACCGCGCAGCAAAAAGCCCCCGGTAGCCCGGGGGTGCGCTGAAGCGCGGTTCGTTGAAATCGACGTGTCCCATCGCGGCGGTGCGCTCAGATGCGTGACCGCACGAGCGCATCTTCCGACGGACGGCGGACAGCCGAGCCGGCCGGGACTTCGTCATCGCGATCGACTTGCGCGGCATTAACCGCAACGGCAACCTGCGGGCGCGGCTTGAAGCCGAACATCGAATCCAACGCTTCCACGTGAGCCGCCGTATACCGACGGTGGCCGCCGGGCGTTCGACTCGTTTGCGGGATCAGTCCTTGTCGTTCCCAGTTGCGGATCGACTCTGGTGACACGCCGTAGCGTTCGACCAACCAGCCGATGCTGAACACGTTGGGCAGTTGCTGCGCCATAACGAAGCTCTCCTTTGTTTGAGCTTTTCGCGGTCGGGGTTCAACGGTCAGCCACATACTGACGTTGAAGTTCGACCCGTTTTCCTGAGAAGAGACGATCCTTTCTTAAGTTGCACGCCTCTTCGGTTTTCAACGGCTCTCCCCGGAATTGAACCGGGATCTGCTGATCCAAAATCAGCCGCGCTGCCTGTTGCGCCAGAGAGCTCTTAGGGGCCTGACGGTCCAATGTGTCGGGAGGGACTTGAACCCCCTGTTGCCCGAGGGCGACGGCTTTACAGGCCGCCTGCAATCCAGTTTGCTTCCGACACGCGGGATGAGACTTGGTGCTTGTGTCCTGCCGCTGGGGTGAAACACTTTCCCGGCCTCAAGTCACAAGTCTCAAGCCTGTTTCAAAGCGGATGGTGAGGGAGTCGAACCCCCAAGGCCTCGCGGCTCGACGGTTTTCAAAACCGCGGCAGTCGCCAATCTGCTTGACCATCCAATTAAGCGGAAGACGGAGGACTCGAACCCCTGGCATGACACCTCATCCGTTTTCGAGACGGAGGCCGCCCCAATCGCGACTACACCTTCCGAGGTCTATTCAGTTTTCAAAGCGGAAGACGGTGGGCACGATCCACAGACCTGATGGTCCCATCCGGTTAGCAACCGAAGCCAGCACCCAAGCTGGTTCACCTTCCGTGTGAGGCTTGCGTTCAGAGACTTGAGACTTGAGTCGTTCAATGTTCCTCAAGCCTCACCTCTCAAGCCGCAAACCTGATCCAAAGAGCGGGGTGGGAATCGAACCCACATACACCCGGGTTGCAACCGGAGCCGTTAGCCATTCCGGCACCCGCCCAAAGGCGATTTTTGATTGAAGAGCGGACTACTTCGCTGGCAGCAGATCGGCTGACAGCACAATTGAAAGCTGACTCGGCAGGACTCGAACCTGCGGACTCCGGAATCAAAGTCCGGCGTTTCTACCGGCAGAAACTACGAGTCAAAAGAGCAGGCGACATCGCTGCCGCCCACTTTCTCAATCAATAAAACGAACATGTTCCATCGCCGGCGCTTCGTTTTCACGATTCATGGCGACTTGATGCCAATGTTTCAAGACGATGGTTTCGTGATCAGGGTGGCGAACACGTCCACGGGCATAGACCATGGCGTTCACGCGTGCTTCACGCCACCACACTTGCACATCAGGATTGCGTGCCATCCAGTCTGCGTATTCACCAGCGGTGAAACCTCTTGGCGCGAACTCGCTGACGTATACCGTGTCGCCGCCGAAGCGAATAACTTCATCGACGATATGCGGTTTACTTCCCGTTCCGCGACTCAGGGGTTCGTTTCGAAGAATCACATGCCCGTCTGCCTTCAGATGTGGCTGTCGAACAAAGAACCATTCACCTTGACGGATGTAAGCTCTGTTTTGCCGTTGCATCCGTTCCTCGGTGGACAAGCGAAGTTCATCCTGCCGCTCAAGAACAATGTCGGGCTTGAGGGCTTCCATTGCCTCAGGCACGCTCGTCACGTGTGGCTCTTCGGGTATCGCCGCGACGAACCAATGCGATTCATCCCGTCCACAAAGGTAACTACCGAGTTTCGTGCCGAGCAGAAGGTGTTTGATCGGCGATTGGAGATCAACGACCTCCAATGCACGGACATGAGTTGGCCTCGCGTTCAAGACGAAGCACTCGTCATGTTCCTTCTGTTCAATATCGATTGATAAAACCGGATCAGGCCGACGTGTCAGGTTAATCTTTAACCGGCCACCAATCTGATCAAAATCCTGTATCAACTGTTTCAAATCCATGGTTGCCTCCAAGTGCAAAGGTGTTGTCGACTTGGCTCGCCGACGTGCTTGTCAGTGACGATCCGAATGCAAGCGAAAGACAATCGTGGCCATGGCAACTTCCTTCCTGCTGAAACAGCACTTGGAGAAACAAATCAATGAAAGCACGCCCGACAGGATTCGAACCCGCACCTGATGGATTTGGAATCCACCGCTCTACCGTTGAGCTACAGACGTTCTGTAAAACCGGCGCCCGCTCGCACGAGCGCCGGTGTTGGAAAAGAAATCACTCGACCTTGGTAACGTCGTCCGTCACCAAGCGGCGAACCTGGTTAGCCACGTCACCCGGTCCGAGCACGAACGTCGTCTTGGCTCCTGCGAGGATTTCCTGCAGGGCTTCAAGTTCCTTCATGCGGGCGAGCACCGGGTTCTCGGCGAGCAGTTTGGCGGTGTTCGCCTGGCTGCGGGCCGCCGCGGTCTCTTCGCGTCGGCGAATCAGGTTGGCCTCGGCCTGCTTCTGGGCGAGGATGACCTGGTTCAGCATCGCCTTCATGTCGCCCGGCAGGATCACGTCCCGCAAACCGACATTGCGAATGGCGATACCGAACTCTTCGGCCCGACCGACCAACGCCTGCCGCACTTCGTCGGTGACGGCATCCTTGTCGGCCAGCAACTTGTCGAGCGTGCGCGCCCCGACTGCAGCTCGCAGTGCAAGCTGCGCTTCGCGATACAACGCCTGCTCGTAGTCCTGAACAGCCGAGACAGCCTTCACTGCGTCCGTCACGTGGTAGTTCACCAGCAGGTTCACTCGCAACGTGACTTTGTCCGCGGTCATGATTTCCTGGCCTGACACATCGGCGACCTGCTCTCGCAAGTCAACAATGCGTCGCTGGACACGACCCGCGTTTTTCCAGTACACGTGCGTTCCCGGCTTCAACTGGTCGAACAACACACCGTCACGGAACAACAACACACGCTCGTTCGGCTCGATGTGCACGCCATCGAGGTAAAGGTGAGCACTTCCGTGCTGGAGCACAGTCTCCAACTTGCGGTGCGTGAAGGTGAAGTCATTGACGTCGAAGGTTTCAACCTCAATCTTGGCCGGCGCCTTCCAGAATGCGTGGCGTCCCGGCCCAAGGATCCAGCCGAGTCTGCCGTCCTTCCAGACCAAGGCTCGCTGCTCGTCGGTGAGGTCAACGATGACCAACTGATCAGCCAACGCTGGATCAGCGATCAAGACATCGAGCATCTTGTGCTCGAACTTCGCATCAAGTCGGCTGACCGATTCGATCTTTCGACCTCGGTCAAACAGCAATGGTCGCAACCAGTGCGTTCCCGGCTGCAGCAACTGTTCGAAGTCACCGTGTCGGAACAACAGCCCGACTTCATGCTTGCGAATACGAATACTTGACAACATGGCTATCGCTCCTTTCTTCAATAAAAGTGATTCAGCAGAAACAAAGAACAAGCTGAAAGCTGAGCGCTGACAGCGTTTTAAGATTCAGAAAAACGCGAACCAAAGCGTGCGTGTCACGTCCAGTCCCGCGTGTTCGACGGATGCGAATTTGAGTAACGCCAGTGACCGGGCAGACATCGCCGGGCGGCACGTCGCGCTGCATGTCCCCCGAGATCGCTCCCGGCTACGAATGCAGTTGGCGGCGTGCGGCCTGACGACCGCGTCGATGTGGCGAAACGGTATCCATCCGCATACAGGCCGATTCACACGGTGCTTCGTCACACCGCATCGTCACGCACATGGCGTGACGGGTTGGCAGAGTTAGCTGACCTTGGTGATCGCCACGCTCCGGCTGCGCGTTCGACGCCGAGGCGTCTTGGTACCTCTCTCGAGGGTTTGGAGGGGAGTCGAACCCCGAGGTGTTCAACCTCATTCCATCGGCCTTTCAGGACCGACTTCCAGGCAGGATTTGAACCTGCTACCGCTTGCGTGAAAAGCAAGTGCTCTACCCAATGAGCTACTGGTCATCTCATCGATGCCGGCAGAACCCGTCGTCGCGGAACGCACGGCACAAATCCCAACGGGATGCCCGTCACGCCGCCGGACGACATCGGACAAGACGCAAAGTTGTGGTTGGGGAACGAGGGATCAAGCCATCAAGCCATCGAGGGACAAGGGACCAGATATCTCATCGCCTTGATCCCTTGTGGCTCGATGGCTCGATGGCTCGATCGCTTCGTTCCCCAATGTGGTAGACAGGAGTTGAACCTGCAATCTCCGACTTGGCACGCCGGCGCCTTTCCATTGGGCCACTACCACGTTGATGTGAATGAATCACGAACTGCACCGGCCGGACTCGAACCCGCATCGAAACGCCTTAACAGGACGCCGCTCTACCAATTGAGCTACAGTGCAAAAGATTGAATCATGCAAGAAAGCTGATGGCCGGTCTCGAACCGGCAACCTCGCCATTACGAGTGGCGGGCTCTACCACCTTGAGCTACACCAGCAGAGGAAGGGATCGAGGGATCGAGCCACCAAGACGGTGAATCGCATCATCAGTTCAATACCCTTGATCCCTCGATCGCTTGATGGCTTGATCCCTTTCGCCAAGTCGTTCCGGTGGGGATCGAACCCACACCCAACGGTGTAAGAGACCGCTGCTCTGCCGATCGAGCTACGGAACGAATGAAGTGGACCGAGTGGGCCACGATCCCACAACCTTCCGGTTAAAAGCCGGATGCTCTGCCAATTGAGCTATCAGTCCTGAAAAGGGAACATGGGATCAAGGAATCAATGGATCAAGCCATCGAGCCAGCAGATCCAACTCTTGATCCCTCGATGGCTTGATTCCTCGGTCCCTTCGCTAAATGCGTTGTGCCGGAATCGAACCGGCGGCCTCCTGATTGGAAATCAGGCGCTCAGCCAACGTGAGCTCACAACGCGGAGGGGGCGGGATCAAGCGACCGAGCCATCGAGGGATCGAGTGAAATCGACCTCGCTGCACCTCGATGCCTTGATCCCTTGATGGCTTGATCGCTTGCCTTCCGAATCGGCCCGGGAGGATTCGAACCTCCAATCATCTGATTCGAAGTCAGACGCCTTATTCCATTTGGCCACGGGCCGTGGGGGGAACGACGGGATTCGAACCCGCCCCGAAGGATTCACACTCCATCATGCTTCCGCTACACCACGTTCCCAATCAGAGCAGCAGGACTTGAACCTGCGACCTCCCGGATCCAAACCGGGCGCTCTTCCACTGAGCTACACTCTGTCAAGGAGCCCGTGCCGTGCGGAGAAACCCACACGTCACGGACCCCGATTTGTACGGGCTTTCGCCCGGAGGTCCTGCATTACCTTGCGTCACTGATCCGGATCGCAGCGCGTCCGCTACGTCTGTTCCAGTTCCACATTCCAGTACGCGGCGTCGACGAAGTGCTTCCATGAATCGTGTTGCAGATTCATGATCTCCGGCAAAACCTTCGGCTTCACCGGCGGTCGCACCAGTTGCATGCCGGCTTCAACCGGCGTACAGGCGCCTTTCTTCGTGTTGCACGCGATACAACTGCACACCACGTTTTCCCACGTGCTGCGTCCGCCGCGACTTCGCGGCACGACGTGGTCCAAGTTGAGTTCCTCCGTTGGAAATCGCTGTCCACAGTATTGGCAGACGTGTCCGTCGCGTGCGTAAATGTTGCGGCGGGTGAACTTCACCTTCGCCGGCCGTACCTTGTCGAACTTGAGCAAACGCACGACCTGCGGCACCGCGAGCACGCCCCGCACCAGTTGAATCCACTGATGCGCTTCGGCGTCGAACTGCGACTTGTATTCACTGAGTTCAGCCCAGGAATTGAAGTCGTGGTTGAAGAAGCCGCCGCCTTCCTCCACATCGATGGCTTCGGCAGCGCCTTTCACGAGCATGCACAGCGCTCGAGCCGCACTGACCACCCGAAAGGCGGCCCAGTGCTTGTTGAGCACCAACACGGGTGATTGCAACTTCTTGTTGGTCATGTTGGACTCCTTTCGGGTTGAAGATGAAATTGAAACACGCCACGCACATACGTCGCGTGCTTGAAACGTAATGCCCCCGGCAGGATTCGAACCTGCACTGGACGGTTTCTGAAACCGCCGCCTCTCCCGTTGGGCTACGAGGGCATGAATACGAGGATGATCAAGTCGATCCCGGCAGATTCCCCATTTTTCAGACTGAAATCACAATGGTGACCCGTTGCAAATCCTTTACAATTGAAACAAAGCTGATTCATAAGATGCAGTGGAAGGCGTTTTCATCGACCAGCCGACTCCTTCATTGACCTGGCCAATCCATGAGACAAGTGCACAAGCACACTGTCACGATTGCATGCGCGGCTCTTTTCATCGCCCTTGCCGACAACCCTTCAACCGCCAACTCATCGCTTGGCAAGAACGATCACTGGCTCATTCAGCTTCGTGACAAAACCAGCTTCGAGGGCACGGTCGCAGCCAGCGCGCTTCCTGTAAAAACCCGTCACGGTGTGTTGTCCATTCCACTCACAAAAATTCAAAAAGCCATGGTCGCCGCGGATGCGACCAGTATTGACGTCCGTTGCACGTCGGGTGACCGAATCGTTGGCAAACTCATTCCGGGTAAAACAGTCTCGATCAAAACTCATGACGGCAATGTGCAGTTACCAACCGAGAAGATCGCGATGTTGATGCATCGTGCCATTGTGCTCGACTTGGGGAAAGACGTCACGATGAAACTCGTCGCCATTCCAAAAGGCGAATTTCAAATGGGCGCTCCGCCTACTGAAAAAGATCGCCGTGGAAATGAAGGACCGCTGCGGCAAATCAAGATCAGCCGCAAGTTTTTCATGGGGACGACGGAGGTCACTCAATCGCAATACGAAGCTGTCTTGGGGAACAACCCAAGCCAATTCAAACACCCCGACAATCCCGTCGAAACTGCCGACTGGAACGACGCCATGGCGTTTTGCAAAGCGCTTTCCAAGAAGACCGGCAAGCGCGTCATGCTCCCTACTGAAGCCCAATGGGAATACGCCTGCCGGGCGGGTACGAAAGGCCGATTCAGTTTCGGCAACGACAACAAAGATCTCGACGATCACGCTTGGCGTGATACAAACAGCGGCGGTAAAACGCATCCCGTTGGGAAAAAGAAACCCAATCCCTTCGGCCTCTACGACATGCATGGCAACGTCTGGGAGTGGTGCCGCGATTATTTTCACGATCGCTCCTACGCCTCGATGCGAAACGTCGACCCTGAAGAAACCAGAGTGTCCCCCTACCGTGTTCAACGCGGCGGTTCGTGGTCCAAAATTCCCCGGGCCTGCCGGTCGGCGATGCGTGCACGGAGCAGTCCCGACCATAAGGATCCAAACTTTGGTTTTCGTGTCATCATCGAATCCGATCAATAGCGCTGGCAGGATTCGAACCTGCGATCTTCGGCACATGAAGCCGACGAGGACGCCCGCTCCTCTACAGCGCATCGGAATCAAAACAATCAAGTGGAGGTGACAGGACTCGAACCTGCAATCGTCGCTGTGCAAGAGCGATGCTCTTCCAGTTGAGCTACACCCCCAGCGGGGAAGGCTTGTGGCGAGAGGCTTGAGCAGAGTTTTCCTTTACATGCAAGCCTCAAGTCTCAGGTCTCAAGCCCTTCCAATGTCGCCGACAGGATTCGAACCTGCACTGGCAGCGCTCTCAACGCTGTCCCTCTGCCGTTGGGGTACGGCGACGATGAGGAATCGAGAATGCCCCAGGCTGGACTCGAACCAGCACTGGATCGGGTTTAAGCCGACCGCCTCTGCCATTGGGCTACTGGGGCGATGGATTCGTGCCGCTGATGCACGACACGAATCCTGGTCAATGGTGGCTTGCGACAAAGAATCGTCGCAAAGGAAAGTACCCTCGGCAGGGATCGAACCTGCACTGGACGGGATTTGAATCCGCCGCCTCTACCGGTTGGGCTACGAGGGCGTGGCGATTGAACGTGCTAAGCCGCTAGCGGCTTAACCCAACAGCGTCACGGGGAATCGAACCCCGATTCTCTGACTGAAAATCAGATGGTTTACCATTAACCTATGACGCCAAAGATCAGGGATCGAGGAGATCAAGCGATGAAACCATCAAGCGGTCTGCCCTCGGTGGCTTCATCGCTCGATCCCTTGATCCCTTCTTCCCAATCAGGCTGGCAGGATTTGAACCTGCGATCTCCGAGTCCCGAACCCGGCGCGATGACCAAGCTTCGCCACAGCCTGTGTGATGCTTCAATTATTCTGGGCATACGGCACCGCCTTTCCTTCTTTGCATCACGAAAGAACACACAATCGACCCGGCGGGATTCGAACCCGCGTCACAGCCCTTATAAGGGACCTGCTCTGCCGCCTGAGCTACGGGTCGAGGGCGGGAGGCAGGCGGCAAGGTCGCGGGAGACGCCGCCCGTGCCTTGCGCCTCAATCAGGCCGGGAGGATTCGAACCTCCAGCCAACCCGTTAGAAGCGGGTTGCTCTTCCATTGAGCTACGGCCCGATTGAACTAAGAACGTCCCCAGCGGGATTCGAACCCGCACCTCCGCAATGAACGCGGCGCTCTACTCAGGTTGAGCTACGGGGCGATTAAACGGTGCCGACGCGATTTGCACGCGTGACCTTCTCGTTGACAACGAACTGCGACTGAGCAACGGCACCAGAAAAATGATCCCGGCAGGACTTGAACCTGCAACCTTCGGCTTCGCACGCCGACACTCTTCCTTTGAGCTACGAGATCAAAACCGAAGCGGACAACCATCAGCGTGAGTCGGCAGCCATGACATATTCATTCAACGATTCTGCTGCGCACTGCGGCTGACGATTGCATGCTCCAAACAAACGGCGCTGACGGGATTCGAACCCGCGGCCTCTTCCGTGACAGGGAAGCGCTCTTCACAACTGAGCTACAGCACCAGAGGGTGACGGCGGAATCGCAAGCCTGCGGGCAGGCGAATACACGGCCTAACGTGTCGGCGCCGGCCGCGCAACCATGCCGCCATCACTGTCGAAAGCTACCGATGGGAGTCGAACCCATGTCCGCCTGCTTACCACGCAGGTGCTCATCCGACCGAGCTCCGGCAGCGCAATCCACTTGGCAGGAGTCGAACCTGCGGCGCCCCGCTTATCAGGCGAGTGCTCTTCCGCTGAGCTACAAGTGGTTCAGGAACCAGTCAGCTTTTCAGCGATCAGCCGTCCGCGAAGCGCGCGACGCAGCGCGGCCTCAAGCCGACGGCTGAAAGCTGATCGCTGACCGGTTCCGAAAGCCATGGCCGGCCGTCAAGCCGACCATGGTTTGGTGTTTACAATCAATCCGCTCTTCACTTGTCAAAGATCAACTCGAACGCTCCTATCGGCGTTCGTTTTTCTTGAAGCCGCTGGCCCCGGAGTCGAACCAGGAGTTCCCGGGCTTCAACCGGGCGCTTTACCGATTAAGCGAGCCAGCGCAACTGTTGGGCTTTCCACTGAAACCCTCCGTTCCAATCACCGCGGTCGGGGTCGAACCGACGACCTCCTGCATGTGAACCAGGCGCTCTTCCACTGAGCTACGCGGCAGTCTTTGGTGTCCGCTGTGCATCACAGCGTTGTCTTCACGCACCGATCGCGCACGCGATACCGTTGGTCTTTGGGCACGCAGTCAAACCGGAGTGCGAACACGTTGTCAATAGCGCTGGCAGGATTCGAACCTGCGGTCTTCGGCTTATGAGGCCGACGAGGACAACCACTCCTCTACAGCGCGAATTGCGACGGCTGGATTCGAACCAGCAACCTTTCCCTTATGAAGGGCATGCTCTGCCGTTGAGCTACATCGCATCTTTACTTTTCATCTGTGCGTACGCGTTGCAATGCACATCAAGTCGTCTTCCCCCGGCATGCCGGGGGCTATGTGTTCATCAATGGTCGCGGCTGGATTCGAACCAGCGCCCTACTGCGTGTCGAACAGTCGATCTTCCACTGATCTACGCGACCGGTGTTCGGGGACGGAGTTCAGGGTTCGGGGACCGGTGATCGTTTCGGTGTTGCAACGTTGTCCAGCGTCCGTTTGTGAGCCTGCCAGCCCTGCCTTCGTTTCTTGCTGAACACCATTGCGTTTCCGTGCTGACCACCTGATCCCCAAACCCTGCGCCCCGCGCCCTTTCTCAATGACCCCGTCGGGATTCGAACCCGAGCCGACGGTTTGAGGGACCGCCATGCTCGCCGCTACACCACAGGGCCAGAATGTTGATCTTCACTTGCCAGCGTGCGTTTAAATGCAAAAGCAATAAACATTCAAACGATCACGAAATACCTTGAAAAACAAGGGTTTTCGAGCATGCTTCCGGACCATTGCCGGATGCTTGTCGGACAGCTATTCGGTTTTGAAAAAGAGGTCGTTGGGGTGGTTACGCCATGGGTTGTGAGGATATTCTTCGATATCCCCGACGTAACGCGGTTGCACGGCCGACCTGTTTTTCACCATGGCCTACGCAACTGTTTGCGCGGGTCTCGACCGCAATAAGCGGTAGATTGGCGGTGGCCGGGAAAGTGCCGGAGCCCGTAAAGGCATCAAGCCGGTCGCGCAAATAGCCGGTGATATCCGACATCCATTGCGCCATGGGCTTGACAGCCGAAGCTGCCCACACAGGCAACACCACCGCACCGAACGTGCGACCGAGGTGTTTCGAGTTGTGTTGCCTGAGTGACATTCGAGTTCCTGCTTTCTATCCAAGCCAAGGTTGGCGTGGTTCCGTCCAACGACGAACGGAATGGAGTTGAACACATTCACACAAAGTGTTCGACGAGTAAATCTATCGACCTATACGCGGCAATGCAAGAGTTTGTTGCAAGTTTTCATGAAAAAAGTTCTGCAAGCGTTCGTAAGTGCTTAAATTGGAGATTTTCGAACGCCTATTTCAATCAATTGAAATCGAGTCGCACCGGTTTTCAACACGTCGGTGACGCTTCAACCTTTTACAACACGCCAACACTGCGCCGATACGCCCAGTTGATCATCGCTTTCTCTTTCGCCGCATCGGTATTCAGAAAACGCGCGTTCGGTTTGGCGCCGACACGGCCGATGTCTAGACGATCGGAATCAAAACACGTGGCGACCGTGACATCATGATGATGAAGGGTGTGCGTGTGCTCACGAATGGCGGTCTGCAACTGCACGAATCGGTCATCGTCGAGTTCAATGACGTTGCCGCGCAGCGTTTCGATGAAGGTTGCGGCGCGCGGGCCGTGATCGGGGTCGGCGCCGTCATCTTCACGGCAGCAATCATGCAACAGCGCAAACATCTCGACGACCAACCGGTCGGCCTTGTTTTTCTTGGCTAAGCGAATGCCGATCTCACGCACGCGCTGCCAGTGGGCGACGCCGTGGCAGCCTTGGAGATTGAGCGTGAAGCGCCTTTTGGCGGCCTTCATGACGCTTTCGAGATTGTTTGATCTGCGGTTCACGACACGGATTAAATGCCGCGATGGCTCACGCGTCAATGATTCAAGCAAGAATTGATCTCACAACCTTCCCCGCCACATCCGTCAACCGTTCATCTCTGCCGTTGTGAAAGTACGTCAGCGCCTCATGATCCAACCCAAGCAAGTGCAGAATCGTTGCGTGTAAATCATGGACATGCACTTTGTCTTTGGCGGCGCGGAGGCCGATCGGGTCGGTTTCGCCGTGGCAGTACCCACCCTTCACGCCTGCGCCGGCGAGCCAGTAGGAGTAGCCCCAGGGGTTGTGGTCGCGGCCTTTGCCTTTTTCGTTCATGGGCATGCGGCCGAACTCGCCGCCCCAGATGACGAGTGTGTCCTCCAACAGGCCTCGCTGTTTCAAATCGCGCAGCAAGCCGGCAATGGGTTTGTCGGTCTTGGCGCAATACTTTGAATGGTTGTCCATCACGTTGTCGTGCGCGTCCCAGCCGGTGGTGTTGCCGGAGTAGAGTTGCACGAAGCGAACGCCGTGTTCGATCATGCGTCTTGCGATGAGGCATCGTGTGCCGAACTCGTGGGTGATTTTGTTTTTTGGATCGTCGATGCCGTAGAGTTCGCGCGTGGCTTTGGTTTCTTTTGAGATGTCGACAACCTGCGGCGCGGCGGTCTGCATGCGCCACGCCAGTTCGTACGCCGCGATGCGCGCGTTCAGTTCGTCATCGCGGCCGCGTTGTTCGACGTGTGACCGGTTCAGTTTCTGCAACAGTTCCAGCGCGTGCCGCTGTTGCAGGTCACTGATTTTCGGTTGCGGGCGGAGGTTGAGGATTGGACTTTTGCCCGGGCGCATGAGTGTGCCCTGATAGGTTGCGGGCAGGTAGCCGCTACCCCACGCGGGCGGTCCACCTTTGACGCCGCCGGGGTCGGGGTCGGGCAGAACGACGAAGGCGGGCATGTTCTGGTTTTCACTGCCGAGGCCGTAAGCGATCCACGCGCCGACGCTCGGCCGGCCCATGAGGATTGAGCCGGTGTTCATCTGGTAGACGGATTGCGGATGGTTGACGCTGTCGCCGTGACAGGAATTGATCACGCACAGGTCGTCGGCACACTCGGCGATGTGCGGGAGAAAATCGCTGATCCACAGACCGGACTCGCCGCGCTGTTTGAACGGTTTGACCGGCGCCATCAATGTGTTCTTCGCAACGTTGCGGCGGGTCATGACCGTTCCAAAACTCTTGGGAATCGGCTTGCCGGCGTGGCGGACGAGTTCGGGCTTGTAATCGAACAGGTCCATGTGGCTGGGCCCGCCGTGCATGAAAA
>JANQKH010000616.1 GCA_028281215.1 Phycisphaeraceae bacterium
CGACCGTGCATCAAGCGCAACGAGTTTGTTGCCGTACCGGTCCGGATAGGCAGACATCATCGGCGAGACATTGCCGCGGAACTGCATGTTCGTGCTGCTTTTGATGGTCTGGCTGGTGTCATCTTCGTAGTAGTAGATGACACCGCGATCGATCGCCATTTCCGTGCGCGTGCGATCCCCGAACAGAAGGATTTCTTCCTTCTTGGTGTTGTTCAACGGTAACACATACGGCTCGACAGTCCGGCTGCGCCAACGCAGTTTTCCGGATGCGGCGTCAACGCACACCAATTGTTTGTAACCCTTGAAGTAGACGCGACCGTCGTAGAGCAACGCGTGACCGGACGGCGTCCAGTCGCCGGTCGCATCGTCACGCGACACCCACTTGTATCGAATCGACTCACGCTGATTGTGATTCTGATTTGAGGCCGACGGGAAGTGCGCGATCCATTGTTCACGCCATACGCCTTTGTATTCGGTGTCATCCGGCAACCCCCGCATAAATCCATCACGCGAAGGCGTACCGTGCGCCATCGGCCACGTACCTTCACCGATGTTCGCCGGGTCGTGATGACCGCCCTGCCCGTCGGCAAGGTCGGCTTTGACCAGAGCAATCATGCCGGGTGTCACCTCGAGCGCGGCTTCCTTTTCAATCTGATCGATCGTCGCCAGCGCGGCTTTCTCATCGCCGGTCCGCGCGTGCGCGATCGCCAGACGAATCAACACTTCACCACGCGATGCAAACGGCCGGGCGTCCGCGTCTTTCAAATAGTCCGGGTGCTGGTTTACCAACTTGCCGAAGAGGCGCCCGGCGGAGATGAACTCAAAGCGGTCGAGCATCAGGCAGCCGAGTGTGTACGCCGCTTCGTCACCATGCGAACTGAAAAAGTATCGCCGCACGACTTCGGCCAGTTTCTGTTCCTGCTCATCACCTTTGGCGGCGGCGATCAGACCCAACGCTTCAGCGTCGGCTTTGAGACGGTACGCTTTGAGCCCTTCCGGGTTGGTCTTCGCCACGTGATAGAGTTGTTGTTCGACGTGGTACTGCACGGAGGTGAACACGCGGCCGTTGGCGGAGCGCAAAGCCGTACTCGACATGTCCAACACGTTTTGCCAGATGACCGACGCGAGATCAAAGCGACCTTGCGAAACGTATTCATCGGCGCGGCGGAGTTTGAGTTCGATTTCTGAATCAGTCGGCAACACACCGCCGTTGGTGTCCAACGTGGTGGTCGGCGCGGCTTGCTGTTGCGGAATGAAGGCGATGCGCTTGAGTGCTTCACCGGGCGAAACGCTGATGGCAAGCAGCGCTAGAGCCATCGCGGCGACAAAGAGGAATTGGGTTGGCCACGCGCCGCCGGATCGTCGATACGACATTGATCGTCCTCATACGCGAAGAATGATGACTGACGCCCGCGAAGGTTAAACCTTACGGGAACAATTGCCTGCATTGTAAGCGTGCGGGCGTTTCGGATCGACCCTTTTGCAGGGGATTGACCCATGTAACAAACGCGTCACAGAGGCTGTGGAATCGATGCGGATGCGATACCCTTATCGGCGATCGCCACGAATGAAGACGGGGATTTGGGCCGATAGTTCAATAAGTTGCCCCGAGATAAGCGAAAAGATTGGACTTTTCCCTGAATGTGAGGGAATCCAACCACCCGACTTAGATCTTTTTCCGGTAAGATGCGTCTATACTTCCGTGTCTCTTAACCGGTGATCTTTCCGTTGATCCAGCACTTACCTGAGAGGGTCTGACATGCCGATTCGTTTTGTTGCCGTTCTGTTTATCGCCGCGATGGTCCAACTGTCCGCCCAGGCTGATCAAATCATCGTTGACGTCAACAACATCCAACTCCAGGGCGGGGAATTCGGCTTTCGCGAGTTGATCGTCCCGCAGACCGCGCCACCCACCAACAACAGCGGCAACAAGGACATCAAGGAAGGCACCAGCGGCGACGACAACAACACCGCGCCCCCACCGGTGGTCCCCGCCGCCAATCCGATCGATCCGCAAACGATCAAGCTCTTCCTCATGGATGGCTCGGTCATCACCGGCAAACTGTCGGTCAAGGACATTCAGGTCAAAACGACGTTCGGCACACTCACGGTCCCCGTGGCGAACATCATCAGCTTCCGCCCCGGCATCGACAGCTTTCCGGAGTTCGGGCAGAAGATCAACGGCCTGATCGCCGCGCTCGGCGCCGACGACTTCAACCAACGTGAAGCCGCACAGAAAGAACTTCAAAAGTACGGCCCCAAGGTTCGCAAGCTGCTCGAAGAGCGACTCAAGGAAGATGACAACGACGAACGCATCCGCCGCATCAAGAAGCTGCTTGAAGAGTTCGACGAAATGGCAGACGATGAAGACGACTGGGAAGGCGACGCCAACAACAAAGAGTGGATCCGGCAGGACACCGTTGTGACCACCGACTTCACCATCGTCGGCACGATTGTGCAGAAAAAATTTGCTGTCACCAGCAAGTTCGGACAACTGGCGGTCAACCTCGGCGACATCCAGCGCGGCCAGCGGCTCCAGCAGGCGAAGGAAGAAATCCGCAAGTTGATCGGCGTCGAAGGCACGCACATCGCTCAGCGCCAATTCAAGAACACACGTATCAAACTCGAAGCCGGCGACAAGGTCTACCTCACCTCCGACGGTACGATTACCATGACCCCGTGGGGCTCCAACGCGATGGCGACCCCCGAAGGCGCGCCGAACTACGGCTGGTACATCAACGGCAAGATCGCCGCCGGCGCACTCGTCGGCCGCATCGGCGACTCCGGCACCGTCTTCAAAATCGGCCAGCGCTACAGCTTCACCGCCAAGAAAAGCGGTTACCTCCAACTCGCCATCGGCATGAACCCCAGCTACGCCACGCAGAACTATCCCGGCAAATACAACGTCCGCATCCGCGTGTCGCCGAATTGATCCACACATTTAAAACTGACACCTCCACAGGCCCGCTACAAGCGGGCCTGTTTTTTCCACCCAATCGCCACACTGACAATTCATGAAAGTCTTCTACCTATGGGCTAGACTTACATAGTGACCACTCTCACGGTCCAAGCAGGTCCATACACCATGGCCGGCAAGAGCAACAGGAAAGTAAGCCCTGATCTGACACAAAGTTGGCTGTGTCACCGCGCGGAACTTGAATCGCTGATCACGAACTATCCAACCGACGCATCAACATGGCTGTGGACGATACGCATCAAGATTCTGAATTTCCTGCTCCATCAATACACTGAGATCGACGTCAAGTCGCTCACAATACATTCAAACAACAGTCAAGCGAATCAAGTTGAAACAGTCCGCGAGAAG
>JANQKH010000618.1 GCA_028281215.1 Phycisphaeraceae bacterium
AGATGGAATCGACCGTGCCGGTCGCGCGCGTGCAGTTGCCGCGATGACATTCAAACTCCGCGAGCACCTTGCCGGTCAGCGGGTCGAGCTTCTTGGCCATGCTCGTCCGCGCCATCGCGAACAGGCTCTTGTTGTGCAGCACGAGTTGCACGTTGCCGTCGTCGTGCGTCCACAGCAGCTTGCCGGTGGTCGCGGAGACGGCGGCGAGTTTCTTGCGCATCGGGCCGGCGAAGTAAAGCGCCTGCTCGCTGCACTTGGCATAGCTGGATGAGGCGTATCCTTCGCGCGGGTTCTGCGCGCGGCCGTGCTCGCCGATTGCGTCCAGCACTTCCGATTCCACCGACTTCCATCGTTCCTCGCCGTCTTTGGTCGCCAGCGCCGCGAGGAATTTCTTGTGGCTGTAAACGAACAACCGGTCACTGTTCATCGCCATCGCCCGGCTGTCCAGTTTATCCTTAAATTGACGATGCCATTTGATTTTCTGCGTTTTCAAATCGATGGCGAGAAGCGTTTTGCCAAAGCCCCAAGGCGTTTTACCCGCGCCCTGGGCGTACAGTTTGCCCATGCCCGACCAAGGCCAACCCGATTGCAACCGTGTGCCGCGCAGGGTTTGATCGACTGGTTCCTTTTCGCCGACGAGAGCATAGAGCGTGCCGTCACGGATCGCCATCCATTTCCAGGTCGGTCCGTCACTGAGTTCTTTGGGCGCGACAATCTCGCCGCGCAGTCGGCCGGTCGCCGCGTCGATCAACTTGCACGACTTGTCATCGCCGAGGTAGAGCGTCGTCGGCGTGGCGATGATCGTGCTGCGATGCAGCATGAACCCATCGGTCAAATCGCGTCGCCAGAGCACCGTGCCGTTGTGAGCGCTCATACAGATGAGCTTGTTCAGCAGCGGCCATTCGCGTTCCTTGAATGAAATATGCCCGAACGCTTTGAACAACCGCCCGCCACTCGACACGGTGACCTGTGGCATCGGGCCGTACCAAGGCTCGGCGAGAAACTGTGTCAGATACGGTGCGCGAATCGATCCGTCCTGCGAAAGCGGATTGTTATTCGGCCCGTGATACGGATGACTCCACTCACCACCGGCCGGCTCGGTGTTGGTGGTGATGCTTAACTTCGGCGTAAGTGCGATGAGTTTGCCGTTGGGGCGAAGCGCACGCATGCAATCTTTCTTGCGCGCATCGTTTGCACTTGACTTGACTGTATCGACGATGACTGCGTCGGCCAAGTTGTCCGCCAGTTGGATGCGCGGTGACGTTTCTTTCTGAATATACAGCCGCACGCCGAGCAAACCTGCTTTGTCCGCCGCGCGACGTGTTGTCAGCAGTTGGTCCGATGACGATTGCAGGTAGACCGTCAGTTTGCTTTGCCTGGCGAGTTGCAACGCCAAGTCGTCGACTGATGCGCCCACGACCACCACCACGCCGCGTTCCACGCAGATGGCTTGGAGCACCTGATCGATCGCGGCATCGTCGGGGGCGCCGTTGGCCGCTCTCATTTGGGCACATGCCGTCAGAACAACGACGGCGACGTTGAGCACCGTCCGGCCAAACAACCACGATCGGATTCGTGACTTGCGGTTCATGATGGCATCCTGAATAGAAGGGCGTGTACTTATGGATTGTACCGCGGCGACATCTGGTACGATTCTCAATTGTTCGATTGAACTCGAACGATCACGCCCCGCCGCCCTTTTCCAGGAGGAATGGTCATGAAACGCCTGTCCCTGATTGTTGTCGGTTTGATGCTTGTTTTGACCGCTTCCCATTCGGCCTATGCGGAGAACCTGGTGCTCGCCAGCGCGTCGTACGGTAAGAACATCATCGCCATTTGCGAAATGGACGGCACAGTGATCTGGTCGCATAAGACCGGCGGACCGAAACGCGGGCACACCGGACATCACGACATTCACCTGCTGCCCAACGGCAACATCCTCTACCACGACACCTGGCACAAGACGATCGAGATGACGCTCGACGGCAAGGTCGTCTGGGAATATGACTCGGCGATCGCCAACGGCAACAAAGGCAAGCGTGTGGACGTGCATGCGTTTCAACGGTTACCCAACGGCCACACGATGATCGTGGAAAGCGGCGTCGGGCGCATCATTGAAGTGGATAAGGCCGGTAAGATTCAGGTTGAAATCAAGATGAAGCGCGACGGGCGACAGAACACCCGCCTGGCGCGCAAGCTGGACAACGGCCACTATCTGACCTGCTCGGAGCGGCCGGGCGTGGTCACCGAGTACGACAAGACCGGCAAGATCGTTTGGGAATACATGACGAACACGCGCGTCTACGGCGCGACGCGATTAAAAAGCGGCAACACCCTCATCGCCACCGGCAGCGGCAACAGCGTGATCGAAGTGACACCCAAGGGCAAGGTCGTCTGGGAAATCAAAGGTAAGGTGCCCGGCACGAAGATTGATTTGAAGTGGACGACGTTCGTCACCGAACGGCCGAACGGCCACTACGTGATCGGCAACTGCCACGCCGGCGCGAACAACCCTCAGATCTTTGAAATCAACAAAGACAAGAAAGTTACCTGGCAACTGAACCGGTTCGATGTGTTCGGCAACGGATTGGCGTGTTCGCAGGTGCTCAACAAAGAGCAGGCCGCGCTCGTGCGCAAGCTGCTGAAGAAAGATTGACTTTGAATCATCATCACGGATTCACATCCTTCAAAAAGGTACGGCATTCCCATGAAAAACACTGTGTTTCAACACCTATTCGTTCTATTGGCCGGCTTGTGCGTGACTGGTTCGGTCGTCGCGGCCGATCTTTCTCTGCCTGCGAACGATGAGGGACTGCCCGGCCAAGGACTCATCGTCCGTGACGGCTGGTTCCAGAAACTCTGGCGCAACAAACGCACCGCATGGGCCAAAGCGGTTGAAAAAGACCAACACGCCGTGGTTTTCCTCGGCGACTCGATCACGCAAGGCTGGGGCGACAACCTCGGCGGCGCGTTCGGCAAATTGAAAGTCGCCAACCGTGGCATCAGCGGCGACACCACGCGCGGCGTGCTCATCCGTTTGAAAGAAGATGTGCTCGCGCTCAATCCCAAAGCGGTTGTCATGCTGATTGGCACAAACGACCTCGGCCGGGGCATGGAACCGGGACCGACCGCCGCCAACTTCAAGTTGATTCTCGCAGCGCTCAAAAAGCACAACCCGAAGATGCCGATCGTGCTCTGCGCGGTCATGCCGAGCAGTGCAAGCAAACGTCGGCCGGCAGACAAGATCAAACAACTCAACGCGCTCTACGCGCGGGCCGTGTGGGGTGATAAGCAGGTCACCATGGTCGACACCTGGACGCTCTTCGCCGACGCCAAAGGTGACGCCGTCAAAGCCGAGTTCCCCGACCTGCTGCATCCGAACAAGGCCGGCTACGCCAAGTGGGCGGCCGGATTGCGGCCGATCTTCGCCACGCTTGGCCTGCTCGAAACCGAGCCGGACGATTTCAAACTCGAACCCGGCTTCGAATCGCTGTTCAACGGCAAAGACCTGACCGGGTGGATGTTCCGCGCCAACGCCAAGCCCAATGCGAAACCGCGAAACACCAAGCCCGGTGGTTTCGGACGACCGGTGTTCAAGGAAGACATCGATTTCACGGGGAAGAAGCAAAGCATCGACGGCCGATACGTCGCGATTAACGGTCGACTGGTGGTGACCACACCCGTGGAAGGCCGGCGCTTTCAACAGATGTGGACGACGCGCCAGTTCGGCAAGGACTTCATCTTGAAACTCGAGTTCCGCGCCTCGCCGAACGCCGACAGTGGTGTGTTTATCCGCAAGCCACAACTTCAATGTCGCGACTATGCGCTCGCCGGTCCTTACAAAAACCTCAAGCACTACAAGCAGCAGGACTGGAATGAGTTGGTGGTTACGGTCAAAGGCGGCGTCGCACATTGCACTTGCAACGGCGAAGTGCTGGAAGCGGCATTCAAGGTGCCGCCTTCCGGACCGATCGGCCTCGAAGGCGACCGAGGTCAAATGGAATACCGTCGTATCCGTATCAAGGAGTTGGATTGAACAGACATCGCCACCACGGCGTGAACGCCCCCTGTCTCACAAGACTGAATCGCCGTAACCGTTCCGTGCAGGCATACAATGAACAGCAGCATCGGACCGATGTGTTTAATGTGGCTAATGCTGCGACGTTATCAGGTTGACCATGATGCCATTGCTACGGAATGACACGTTGAGATTTGTTGTATGTCTATGGATGTGCGCGATGGCGGTCCCCGCCGGCGCCGCGGACAAGCCTGTCAAGCCCGGCACTTCGACATTCAACAATCGCGTCGCCACGTTCATTGAAAATCACTGCATCGATTGCCACGACAGCGCCACGCAGAAGGGCAAGTTGAACCTGGAAGCGTTGAAGCCGAACTTCGATGACGCCGCGACGGTCGAGCGTTGGATCAAGGTGTACGACAAGGTCACGTCGGGCCAAATGCCGCCGCGCGACAAAGCGCGTCCGCCGGCCGATGAAACTGCGTCGGCAACGGGCTGGCTGAAGGACGAACTTTACACCGTCACCCTGGCGCAACAGAAACAGCAGGGCCCGGCCGTGCGCCGGCTCAACCGCGTCGAATACGAAAACACCGTGCGCGACCTGCTCGGCATCGACACCGAGTTGCGAAGCCTGTTGCCCAGCGACGGCCAGTCACACGGGTTCGACAACGTCGCCGACGGATTGAGTATTTCGTCCGTGCTTATGGAGAAGTATCTCAACGCTTCGAACAAGGCGCTGGACGCGGCGATCTTTCACGGTTTCAAACCGCAGACTACCACGCAACGCAAACTGTTCAAAGACCTCAAAGACGTCAAGCGTCATCTCGGCAACGGTTGGTACATCCAGAAGGGCGACGCGGTCATATGGTTCAACACGCGTTACCCGCAGTTGACGGCACACGGATTCAACGCGCCGGAAGCCGGCACGTATCGCATCAAGTTCGAGTGCTGGCCGTACCAGCCGGACGGTCGCTCGCTGGCCGTCGCGGTGTTTGCCGGCAATTTCTATCGTGGCGATCGCAGCTTCGTTGGGTACTACGACGTCAAGGGAACGAAGGACAAGCCGACGGTGGTCGAGTTTGAAGTCGCGATGAAAAAAAGCGACACGATCCGCCTGTTCCCGCACGGCACACTGGATTACAAAGTAAACCCCGGCGGCCGGCACGGACACACCAAACCCGTCGACTTCAAAGGCATGGGCCTGGCCGTGCGATCGATCGAAGGGCACGGCCCGATCCACGATTGGCCGACCCAATCGCACAAGCGATTGTTCGGCGACCTGCCGCTCAACAAAGTGGATGAAGGCTGGCCCGGCGGGCGTCGGCCGAAGTCGCCGGTATACGGCGTCAAGCCGGATGATCCGAAAAAAGATGCGGCGAAGGTTTTGGCGTCGTTCGCCCGCCGTGCGTTTCGCCGGCCGGTTGAGGACAAGCAACTCGCGCCGTACATCGCCCTGGTCGAACAGCGTATGACCAAGGGTTACAACTTTGAAGAAGCGATGCGCGTCGGCTTCCAGGCAATCTTGTGCAGCCCGCCGTTCCTGACGCTCAATAGCGCCGGTCCCGAATTAGATGACTTCGCCATCGCGTCCCGGCTCAGCTATTTCCTCTGGTCCACCATGCCGGACGATGAACTGTTGCGACTGGCGCAAGCCGGCCAACTCCGCGACGCGAAGGTGCTGCGGCAGCAGGTTGAACGCATGCTCAAAGACCCGCGCGCCAAAGCGTTCACGCAAAACTTTGTCGGACAATGGCTCGACCTTCGCCTCATCGAAGAGACATCACCCGACAGCAAACTCTATCCCGAGTTTGATCACATGCTGCAATGGTCGATGGTGCGCGAGACCGAACATTTCTTCCAGACTTTGTTGACCGAAGACTTGAGCGTGGCGAACTTCATCGATTCCGAATTCATCACGATCAACGAGCGCCTCGCCCAGTTGTACGGCATCGACGGCGTCCGCGGTTACGAAACCATGCAACGCGTCAAAGTGCCCGCGGGCAGTCATCGCGGCGGCGTGATGACGCAGGCGAGTGTGCTTAAGGTCACGGCGAACGGTACGAACACTTCGCCCGTGCTGCGCGGCGTGTGGTTGATGGAGAACATCTTCGGCTCACCCGTGCCCCCGCCGCCCGAAGCCGTGCCCGCGGTCGAACCTGACATTCGCGGCGCAACCACCATTCGCGAACAACTCGCCAAACACCGGCAAACCAAGTCGTGCAACGCCTGTCATCGTTTGATCGATCCGCCCGGTTTCGCGCTGGAAAGCTTCGACGTGATCGGCCGTTGGCGCACCAATTACCGTTCACTCGGCGAAGGCGAACGGACTGATAAGCAGGTGAAAGGCCGACGCGTGTCGTATCGAATCGGTCCCGACGTGGACCCCGCCGACACGCTGGTCGACGGCCGCAAGTTCGCCGACATCGACGAACTGAAACACCACCTGTTCAATGACAAACGCCAGATCGCGCGATGTGTGGCGGAGAAACTGTTGATCTACGGTCGCGGTTCCGCGCTGTCGTTTGCCGACCGTGTCGATGTCGATCGCATCGTTGACCGCGTCGCGGCGAAAGGCTACGGCCTGCGGTCATTGATCCACGAAATCATTCAGAGCGATGCGTTTTTAACCCGATAAAACAAGGCGAAACGTCGCCGAACCTATGAGCCGTCCCATGAATAAGAATGCCGTATCACGACGTAATTTCCTCCGCGGCTCGAGTGTAGCGCTGGCGTTACCCATGCTGGACGCAACGGCGCCACGCACGTCCGCTGCGAAACCCGCCGACAACAAACACCGCATGATGATGATCTGCACCTCGCTCGGCATGCACCCGGCCTACTTCTTCCCGGAAGGTACAGGCGACGGATTCAAAGAGTCGCTGTATCTCAAGTCGCTCAAGGATGTGCGCGGCGACTACACCGTCTTTTCCGGCATGCAACACCCGCGCGTCGACGGTGGGCACTCGGCGGAAAGTTCGTTCCTCACCGGTGCGCCGCATCCGGGTCGGTCG
>JANQKH010000656.1 GCA_028281215.1 Phycisphaeraceae bacterium
TGCTCGGCCACGACGACGTCGCCGTTATGGGCAACCTCGACCCCGTCGTCTGGCAGATGCTCGGCCACGACGACGTCGCCGTTATGGGCAACCTCGACCCCGTCGTGCTCTACAGTTCCGTCTCTGATATCCGCGCCCAGGCGAAAAAGATCCTCGACAAAGCCGCCGGCCGTCCGGGTCACATTTTCAATTTGGGCCACGGCATCAGTCCCGACATGTCGCCGGAACACGTCGCGGAGCTCGTTGATGCCGTGCAGGAATTATCGCGCCGATAACGCGCTCACGCCTTTACCGATACGACACCACTTCAATCTCAATGTCGTCCAAATCGTTGAAATAGAACCGTCGGCCGGGTTCATAATCAGCGTGGCTGTGTGTCGTGAAACCCGCCGCCTTGACCCGCGCCTCCGTTGCGTCCAGGTCGTCGACGACGATTCCAATGTGATTTAATCCACCCGGCGTGGCGTAGCTGTCGCCCGGTGAAGCGTGTCCGCCTTTGGAATAGATCGCGATGTAGTTCTCATCGTTGCCGACGTGGTAGGTCACCCCGCCATCTTTGGCCGGGCCGGACCAGCGTACCTTCCAGCCGAACAGTTCGCCAAGCATGGCCGCGGTTTTTTCGGGATCAGAAACGGTGATGTTTACGTGTTCGAGTGTGGCGGTCGTCATGATCATTCCTTTCGGTGTCATGCGTTGGACACGACCCAGCGTCGCATCGTTCGACTTATTAGATGCCACCACATTTGTCTGCGATGCAAGGCAAGAGCAATTGCAGCGATTGGTGATGTCCATACTACGAGTCGTTGTCCACATCTTCACGGTTCAGGTGTGACGTCGCCATCGCTTCGTACTTTTCAATCAAGGATCGTGTCACGCGGAAATACCGTGGCTGATGGCTGGATTCATACATTCGAAAGAGAATCACACAGGTGAACGCCGTCGCCATCGTGGCTAGATCATCGCGATAAGCGCCCCACGCAAACAGCGAGATCATCGCACCGTGCAGCGACCAGACGACCCAGTTCAAGCCCGGTTTGCCCGACTTGTAAAACGTAAGAATAAAGCGTTCGTCCGGTGTGAGGTTTGGTTCCGGCATGACATGCGCCCCTGCATTGGCGAATGGATGGTGGCGGTGACGAAACTTTAGTATTCTCCGCCGATCACAATCTAACGAATCGCCGGGTCGTCCGCCTCATCAATGATCGCATAGCCGTCGCCTGTCGCAAGGATGATCCACGGTATCTGATCCACTCGAGCGATCATTCCTTCACCCGAGCCCGCACCGCGCCGGGTTCGACCGCGATGATTTTGTCCTTGTCGAGATACCACTTGAACGACTTGGCCGGCAGGGAGGTTTCCGCGTCGTCCAGCGTGCAAAACCGGCCGCCCTTTTCGGTCAGGATGACCATGCGTTTGGCGCCTTTATAATCCATGCGGTGGCCGCGAATCGTTTTGTTCTGATGGATAATCCGCACCCGGCCCTCGGCGACGACCGTTTCTAGATCAGGCTCGGGCGGCTTGCCGGAAAGCCATGTGGACAGGCCGCCGGTCGATGCGAAGTTGGCGTTGAGCGTCTGGCAATCCATCTGTACCGGTTGTTGTGAATCTTTTTCCAGTTGGATCATTTGCACGTCGTCGCGCAACGCCATGTCGTTCTTCTTCGCGTCCAGCGTCATGCCGCCTTTCCAGATGAAGAGTGTGACGCCTTGCCCGACGAACGCGACGTTCGCATCTTTGTTTTCTTTACCGTTGTTGTTTTCAGCGGTTTTGTCGTTGGACGAGGACGATGACGTCTTCTTGCGATAGTCTTCGATCTGCATGCTGCCGGCGCCGTCGACGCCGATCACTTCGGTTTTCTGATCGAAGGTCAAGACCGGCCCGCGCAGGCGGAAACGTGTTTCGAGTTGCCCATCCACACGGTCGGCCCATTTCTCGGCCTCGAAGACGACCTTGTGCCGGGCAACCATGCGTTGAATCACGCGCTGTGGTCGCTTTTTCGTATCGGGTTTCGATTTGTCGTTGTTGTTGGCGTTGCCTTGAGGACTGTTCTTGTTGCCGGAACCGAGCCACTCGGCGAGGCCGGAGTCTGTGCCCAGCGGCGCGGGTGTCAAGTCGATATGCAGTTCGCCGGCTTGGAATCGTGTGACGTCGGTCTTTCGGTCGGATGTCGCCACGACCTGTCCCATGAACTGCGCCTGCCCCAACGTGTCGTTGAACTCCATGCCGTCCGTCCAGCGAATCTTGACGCGTTGGGGTTCTTTCGATTTGGCTTGTTGGCCGGGCTTGGCGTTGTCCTGTTTCGCCGTCGGTTTGATGTTCGTGTCGGCGCTGGCCAGACGAATGGTCGCGTCGCCGTTTCGGGCGGCGGTGTTGAGGGAATTGATCGCCTCGCCGCTGGCCAGCATGACCGCCGAGCCGGGGCCGTTCACCTTGACGAAGCGGTCTTTCTCACGCATGACGATGTGTTTGCCGGTCAGCAGGTTGTCCTCGCGCATGATGGTCGCGGGCAGATCATCGCTGCCGTGCAGGTCGAGTGTGCCGGCTTCGACATGGGCGAGCAACCGGGCAGCGGTGACGCGCGTGGAAGGGTTATCCAACTCGATAAACACGTTCTTCTCCGCGCGGACCTGCCCCATCGCGATGGCGACGTCGTCCGATGCGGCGCCGGCATTAGGACGCGGAATGTTCAACAGTTCGACGTCCAATGTCTCTGCCCGCATTCGCCGGTCGGGTTGGGAGGTACGCACGTTGTTCAGCGCGATAAAACGTGTCGGCCGCGCCTTGCCCGCGGCGTCAGGTTTGAACGTCACCGCGAACTCGCCCGCTTTGATATCAATCGGCGGTTGCTTCTTCGAGCCGCGAGCTGTTGCGTTGACGTTCCCCTTGGCGAGGATGCGGTGTGGTTCTGATCGGCCGGTTTTATTGTCTGGCGCCGCCATGGTGACGCCAAGCATGTCGGCAGCGAGATCGAATTGTTTGTGCCGCACATCCACGTCACCGGCGAACGTCGCGGATTTGAGTGCATCAAGTTTGCCGAGTCGGCGCGTTGCGAGCAGGGGGCTCGCTTGGCCGTCGCCCGCCGGTTTTGGTTTCGCCTCGCTGATGAAAAACGCAAGTTCAACACCGCGCTGCCACGTGATGCGCATGCCTGAAGGTACCTTTGTGTTGGGAGTGTCAATCGGTTTGCCGTCAACCGCAATTCGCGCGGCGTTGACATCTGCACGGGTGATCATCGAACCGGGCCCGACAATCGTGCCCTTGCCCTCGTTTTGAAGCATCACGAATTCATACGCTTCCATTCGCCCGAGTTTGTCCGATTCAACGACTAGCGGTTTGCCGTCTTCACCGTACATGCGCACGCGGGTGTCGCTGGTTCGGTAATCAAGTTTGGTCGCGATAATCCGTTCGCCATCGCTTGTTTCGATGTGCGCGGATGTCATTTCGACGATGCGGTCGTTCACGCCCTGAAGAGCCGGTGGTTTTTCTTCAATCGGATCCACGCGCATGGGGCCGGTCCATCGCACGATCCAGTCGTCGTCTTCGGGCGTGAATAGGCTGCGGGTGGAGCGGTTGCCCACACGTTGGTCCGGCACGTTCTCGTGGGCTTTGTCCGCGTTTGTCGCGGGCGAACCGAAATTGCCCAGAAGCCCCTTCGACTGCCGTGACGACGAAGCATCGGCGGCGAGGATCACCAGCGTCGCGGCTTTCACGTTCGCATCGGGCACGGTCACGTGAACGTCGTCGGCGAATGCAATGCGATAATAGGTCGCCGGCCGATCGGCAGGCTTGGTGTTGTTCTGCGGTTTGTCAGGCGGGCTCGATGAACGCAACAGTTTGTCGCGATCGGATGCGTTCACTTTGAAACGAATCTCTTCGCCGTGATGGATGATGAACTGGTTGATGCGGCGTTGCCGTTCGTTGAGAATCAGGTTCAGGCCGCGTCCTTTGTATTCCCCCATGGCCGACGTGCCGTACACTGGGCCGTCACTCTCCAACGTACCCAGTTCAAGGTCGAAGCGCACAGCGTCGTCGAGAAAGATGCGGCCCGTCACATCGTTGGACGAGTCGCTCAGGTCAACATTGCGGTCTTCGTTGGTGGCGAAGAAGCTGACGACGACGCCTTTGCGGATTTCGCCGCTTTCGACGTTGTTGTTCGGTGCGACGATCGTGCCTTCCTTGCCTTGGATGACGATGACACGTTTGCCGGGCACGAGGTGAATCTGCGCTGCGGGGCCGACGACTTCGGCGACGCCGTTCGGTTTCGGCGTGATCGAATCGCCGGAAAAGATCGTCAGTTGTTTTTTCTTTTCGTTCCAGTGCCGCACGTAGTATTTGCGGAAGACACCGGCCTGTTTGGTGCTGTTGTGATCGGTGATCGCTTTCGGATCGTGCGGGGCGAAGCGGGTGGGATCGGGCGGTGTGGGATCGAGCGGATCATCCGGGTCCGGCAGGGGCGGGCTGAACGCGATCGTCACCACCAGCACGCCGGCGGCGATCAGACATGCAATGCCCGTGATGAGAATCTGCCTCGACATTGGCTAAGTGTAGTCGATCACACGCGTTCTGAATACCTTTCGGCCAGAATCGCACCGCCGCACCAAAGGCGGTATTCTGTTCCGCTCAACTTGGATTCCATCGCTCAAGGATGAAAAACACCATGATTTCGAAGGTATTTAAAGCGTACGATGTTCGCGCTGTTTATCCCGATCCGCTTAATGAAGACGTGGTTTGGAAAATCGGTTGCGCCGCCGGGCAGTTCCTGTTGGACCAGGCGAAGGGCGCTTCGGGCGTTGACAAACCGGACACCGTCGTCGTCAGCCGGGACATGCGGCCGAGTTCCGAAGCTCTGGCCAAATCGTTGTCGGACGGTCTGCGAGCCGCTGGCGCCAACGTCATCGACGTCGGTATGTGTGATACCAGTTTCATTTACTTCGCTGTGAACCACCTGAGCACCGCCGGCGGCATTCAGGTGACCGCCAGCCATAACCCGATCGAATACAACGGCTTGAAAATCTCCGGCGTGCAAGCCAAACCGATCGGCGCCGCCACCGGCCTGAAAACCATTCAGAAAATCGCCGAATCGCTCGGCGAGCCCGGCTCAGTCAGCGGTGACGGCGGGTACCAAGAACAAGACCTGTGGAGTGAATACCGCGACCACGTGCTCCAGTTTTACAACCCACCCGCGGACGGCAGGGTGATTAAGGTTGCCATCGACGCGTCCAACGGCATGGGCGGCAAGCTGGTGCCGAAGGTGTTCGACGGGTTGGACGGGCTGGAAATCATTCCGATCAACTTCGAGATCACCGGCAGTTTCGTGCATGAACCGAACCCGCTCGAAGCGAAGAACATGAAGCCGACGCAGGACGCAGTGGTCGATCACGGCGCGAACCTCGGCGCGTGTTTCGACGGCGACGCCGACCGCTGCATCCTCTGCGATGAAAACGGCCAGATCATCGGATGCGATCATCTGACCGCGATGCTCGTCAGCCATTTCGTCGGTGGTAAAAGCGATGAAACCATCGTGTACGACCTGAGATCAAGCAAAGCATTGGAGGAAGCGATCCGCGCTGCTGGCGCGACGCCCCGCAAGGGTAAGGTTGGTCACGTGTTCATGAAAGAAGCGCTGCGCGACAGCGGCGGCGTGTTTGGCGGCGAACTGTCCGGCCACTTCTACTTCCGTGATAGCTTCTACACTGACTCCGGTGCGATCACCTTTGCCGCGGTGCTCAGCGTGCTCGGACAAACCAAACAACCGCTCAGCGCCCTGATCCGACCATTCAAACGCTACCCGCAAAGCGGCGAGATCAACTTTCGCGTTGATGACAAGGACGCCGTGCTCAAAGCGATGGAAGAGAAATTCGCCTCAGCCGAGATCAGCAAACTGGACGGCGTGTCAATCGACCAATGGGATGATGAAGGTTTCTGGTTCAATGTCCGCGCGAGCAACACCGAACCGTTGTTGCGGTTAAATGCTGAGGCGAAGGACGCGGAGAAACTGGACGCGTTGCTGGGTGAGTTGCGGCCGATGTTGGGGACGGAGGATAGCGGGCATTGAATGATTCGATGGGTTGGAACGCGAACTCTGTTGCCCTTGGTTTGAAGTCGCTGCTGGTTGCGGACTAACCATCCAGCAATTTCAAATACCGTCCATACTCCCCATCGAACGCCGCCGCACTTTTCGGTTCATACGTTTCCAACTCAAACGAGCTACGCACGACCTGCCGCAACTCGGCGAGGTTGGCGATATCGCCGGTGCCAATGGCTTGCGTCAGAGCGTTGCCCAATGCTGTGCCTTCATACGGCCCGACGATGGCGGGTTTGCCGATGGCGTCGGCTGTCATCTGGTTGAGCAGTTGGTTGCGGCCGCCGCCACCGACGATGTGCAGCACGTCGAAGGTCTTGCCGAGCAGGTCTTCCAGCATACCGAGCGTGCGGCGGTACGCCATCGCCAGGCTTTCCAGGCAGCAGCGCACGAATTGGCCGGGCGTTTCCGGATTCGGCTGACCGGTGGCCGCGGCGAAGTCGGCGATCTTCTGCGGCATGTCGCCGGGTTGCGCGAAGGGGGTGTGGTCCGGGTTGACCAGCGTGCGGAAGGGTTCGGCTTCCGCCGCCATTTGTGTGAGTTGCGCGTAATCGTATTCATCGCCGCGTTTGAGGAAGTCGCGCCGGCATTCCTGCACAAGCCAGAGGCCGGCGATGTTTTTAAGAAAGCGAATCTTGTTCTCGACGCCGCGCTCATGCGTGAAACTCAGTTCGCATGACTGGTCGTTGATCACCGGATCATCAATCTCCGCGCCCATCAGTGACCACGTGCCGCTGGAAAGATATGCCCAGTTGCGGCCGTCGTTCGCCGCCGGCACCGCGGCCACCGCGCTGGCGGTGTCGTGCGTGCCAGGAGCGATGATCTGCACATTCGAGAGATTGTCTGCGCCGGTCTGATCGATGATTGCTTGTCGCAGATTGCCAACTACCGATCCCGCCGGCACGGTGTCGGCCAGGTAATGCGTCGGCAGACCAAGTTCGCTCAACATACTCGTCGCCCACTTGCCAGTGCGCGGGTCGATCATCTGTGTCGTGGAGATGTCCGTCGCTTCGTTGGTCATTTCGCCGGAGAACCAGTAGTGCAGCAGGTCGGGAATCATCAAGAGGCGATGGGCGTG
>JANQKH010000695.1 GCA_028281215.1 Phycisphaeraceae bacterium
CGCCGTTCGCATCTTTTTGTTGTTGCTCGCCTTCTACAAACGTGTTGCGATGATTGTCTGTCGTCGGGGTCGGTGAAAGTGTGCCGGCGCGCCACGGCAAGGTGATCAGCGTGCCGACCAACAGGGCGATCAGCGCCGTGCCTGCATAGTTCCGCCGCGTGCGCCGACGCCCGGCCGCCTGCCCCAAGGCAAACATCAATTCGTCGCGCTGTCTCGCATGGTGATGCGCCGCATGTGACGAGGAAGGCGACAGGTCTTCCAGCGCTGATTCCAGTTCGCGTAACGCCGCGTCGAGTTCGTGATTGTTGGTGTTATTCATTTCGGGCATGACTGTTCCTTTGTCTTGGCGTTCGCCTGTTCAAGGCTGCGGCGCATCGATTCGAGCCCCGCCTGGTAGCGACGGAACACGGTCGCGGTTGAAGCGCCGACCACCTCGGCCGTCGCTTCGAGCGTCAACTGCCCCCACACGCGGAGCACGACCACTTCGCGCTGGTCATCCGGAAGCCCGCTGACAAGTTGGCTGATCTCCGTGGCGTCGAGCAGGTCGTCGGCCTTGGCGGTGAACAGGTCGGCTGCGCCTTTCGCCACGGCAGTCTCCCGCTTCTTGCGTCGTTTGCGGCGGCGCAACCGGCTGATTGCGGCGTTCCGCACGGCTCGAAATAGCCACGCCTGCACGTGGTCCGGCTCGTGTTTCAGGCCAATCAACGACACGAACGCGTCCTGCACGACGTCATCCGCCGCGGCGTCGACCCATTGCCGGGCGTACAGCACCAGCCGCGGGCCGTAAGCCTCAAACCATCGGCCGATCTGTGCGGGGTCGGTCCAACTCATCGTTCAATCAGGAAGACGCCACGGTGGGCGGGACTTTTCACGAATTCAGAAAAATGTTCAGGACGACACCTGTTCGCCTGGCGTTCCTTCGATTCGTCCGTGGATGTCTGCGTATCGTTCGCGTCGCTCGTGGTTGAGTTGTGCCGTGGCGAGGATGTCCGCCGCTTTCGCTGCGTCGCGCAGGACGAACCAGAACCGGAACATGAGAACCAACACACCAAGCCCGAAAACCACGCCGCCGAGCAACGTCGCCAGTGCGCCCAGGATGATGATGGTTTCCAAAAACGCCGGCAGGGGTGACGGGCTGAAGAAGGAGAACACGTTGCCGACAGCCGGTTCAAGCAGGACCATCGATAAACCGGCGAGCAGCGAAAGGTTGACCAGCGCCCCGCCGACCGTGACGAAGCGCGAGTGCGACGCCAGATGTTTGTCGGGGATGCGCAGGGCGAGCGTGGTGGCGTATCGGCCGGCGGAGAAGTAGCCCACCAGGGAGATCACCATCGCAAACCAACTGAGGCCGAAGAAGATGCCGTCGGTTGTTTTGTAGTTCAAGTACCAACGTGGAAATTCAAATGCACACAAGCCGGTGATGAACAGCAGGGCCACGAA
>JANQKH010000697.1 GCA_028281215.1 Phycisphaeraceae bacterium
TCTCGTGCTTCGCACTCAACCGCCAGATGCGACCCTTACCGTGTAGTTTGTACGATCGGTCGACCCAATCGCTGAAGTAGACCGACCCGTCCGGCGCGATCGCCATGCCGACGGGTCGGAAAAAGCGGTCGCCTTGCACAACCGGCTTCATCTTTGCGGTAAACGTGGCGCCGTTGCGGATCAGTTCGTAGGCTTCGATGCGGTGATCGCCCCAACTGGTAACGAGCAATTTGCCCAGATAATCGCGCGGCAGATTGTCGCTTTCATATGCGACCACTTCGCACGGTGCTTCGCCCGTGCCGGCAACCATTGGCAGTGTACCGGGCGCTTCGCCATTCCAACTTGAAAAGGGATGCCGCCCGCCGCGGCCGTAACGATAGCGGTAGCCATAGTCACCGCCCTCGACGATATGCAGCAATCGGCAAGGTGGTCGTCCGCCGGGATCGTTGTCAACGGCAAACAGATTGCCGAACGCGTCGAAGTCCATGCCGAAGGGATTCCAGAAGCCGGTCGCGATGCGGGTGAGGTCATTGCCGGTCGGCGAGATGCGATACATGTTGCCGCCCTCGCCGCCGCCTTCAAGCGTCGTGCCATCCGCGCCGACCAGTTTGTAAGGTACGCCGAGGTTTTCCCCAAAGCCGAAATAAACGTTGCCGGCGAAGTCGAAGGCGAAACCGTTGAGCCCGTTGTGCGGATACACGCCTTCGGTTTCGAGTTTGGCGAGCGACTCACGTTGATCGGCGCGGCCGTCGTTGTCCGCGTCCTGGATGCGAAACACTTCGCGACGCGTGGCAACATAGAGCCAGCCGTTCCAGTGCCACTTCATGCCCATCGCGTGCGTTTCGCCTTCGTGGAACGTGAACGCGGTATCGGCGCGCCGGTCGCCGTCGGTGTCCTGAAACACGCGAATGCGATCGGTCGCCGGGCCGACATACCCCTTTGGCCGAAAGTGGGTGTGGCTTTCAATCACAAAGATCCGGCCGCGATCATCCACGTCGAGATCCACCGGCGTGACGATGTCAGGCTCTGAGGCGATCAACTCCAGTTTCAACCGATCGTCAACCACCTGGACACCTAGCTCGTGGTGCTCATCCGCGACAGCAACCGCCGCACACCAACCCATCAAACCCACCCACCCGGCGAGCAGGCCCATTCGGATTCCACACAAACGACCCATCGGCGTCTCCCATTCAACAAATAATGCCAAGACCAGCGACGACCATGCTACCGTCGGCCGATTGTGACCGTTTTTGCCACGGACTAACCACACCAAGCCATGGCCCCGTTTCAGCAAGACAAAACCGAGGTTAACCTATTGTCAATACTGGATATACAAGGCCCCCAATTTGAACATCACCCACACAGAGTTCTCCCGCTGGCGTTTCAAGCAGGCGTTATCGCAGGTGCTTTGGATCGATGTCGTAAACACGGATCGCGTTGTCGCGCATGCCCTTTCGCAACGCAGAAAAGCCTTTCGATTTCAAAAACGTGTGGACGATGTGCGTCACATCCTCGGTCGGGGCGAAGTGGGTGCACACGCCCCAGTTGGTGGCGAAGATGATGCGGTCTTCGCCGAACGCGTCGAAACAATGTTCCAACACCGGCTGATAGAAGGTCACATCCGTCGGCGCGGTTTCGACGAATGGTTTCGTGCCGGCGAAGTTCACGATGCTTGACATTTTGAGATAGACATTCGCGTGTTTGGCGCAGTCGCGGATCGCGGTTTTCCATTCGTCGCTCACGCGGCCGTCCTTGATCCTCGCCCGCAGACAGTGGTTGATCACAATCTTGAGGTCCGGATATTCGCGCGCGAGTTGCATCGCATCGCTCGCATGTCCAACGTCGATGAGAAGATCGACCACCATGCCGTCGCGCTCCAACATCTTCAATCGTGCGCGGGCAGCGGAGTGGTTCAGGTACCCGCGCAGTTCCTCGCGCCGGAATCGATAACCCTTGAGGTAACCCGTCTTGCGGTAGCGCTGGTAGCGCTTGTCGAAGTCATCCGATGTCAAATTACCGCGCGCTACGTAGCCGCAGACCAGATCCGACTTCGCCTGTTCAAACACCCAATCGTCGAACTGCGGCTGATCCTGATCGACGGCTTCGACAATGACCGTCGCCTGAATGGCATTTCGTTTCGCAACCGGCCGGTAGTCTTCCGCGCGCACGACCCAGCCGAGTGTGTTCTTTGGATGGCGCTTGCTGCGTTTGGATTCGTATGCGATCTGTTCCGGGCCTTTGAAGTGCGTATGGGTATCGATGATCCATGGCTGTTCGGCACAAGCCGACAGCACGCTGGTCAACAACACCGCAACAACAACTCGAATCATAACTCACCTCGCTTTGCGGATTTGCTCCGTGCCCACTGCCGGCAGATTGTCAACCATGCCCGCGCCGGTCCGTCGCAGTTCGTTGATCGTGGCGGCACGGAATTGCTTCAACACCCGGTCGTTCGTCGAATCGTGCGCCAGGTTGACCAGTTCTTCCGGGTCTTTGTGAATGTCGTACAGTTCCTCGGTTTCGCCGTCGATGAGGTTACGCACATACTTGTACCGCCCTTCGCTGAGCATGATGTACCACGGAATGCCCGGCCCGTGGTAAATCGAGGGATCGGTCACTGGAGGCACCTTGTCCGTCGCGGACCCGTAAACCTTGGCCGTGTGGACAAGCATGGCGGGATGGTTCCAATGCTGCTTGTTCGGCTCGAACAACGGGCTCAGGTCATGGCCGTGCATCTTCCAGGGAAGCGGCACGTTCGCCTGCGCAAAAAAGGTGGGCGGCAGGTCGACGCCGCTGACCGGTTGATCAATCACGCGACCCGCGCATTGCTCGGCGACCTGGCTCACCGGACGAATGATCAACGGCGCCCCAACTGTGGCGCGGTACGGCGCGACCTTTGACTTGAACCCCTTTTGCCCCCAAGCAAAGCCCTGGTCGGAGGTGAACACGATGATGGTGTTGTCGTACTGACCGGTTTCCTTTAACGCTTGGATGATGCGACCGACGCCTTCGTCAATCGCGAGCACGCCCTGGTGGTATTGCCGCACCCATTCGCGCAGCGGTCGGCCGGGGATATCCTTCATGCCGACAGGCCCGAGTTTGCGTACCTGCCGTTCAACTGGTTCGCCGTTCGGTCCCTTCTTCCAGAACTCCATCTTGCGCACATATTCCGGCTTGCCGGGGCGCGGCGGATACACATCGGCGGGGAAGGGAATCTTCACATTCGGATAGTCATCGAGGTGACGCTTGGCGGGCGTGAACGGTCCGTGCACCGCACCGTAACAAAGCCACAGGTACCACGGCTTGCTTGCCTCGCGACCTTCGCCGTTGATGTAATCAATTGCCCATTGGGTGTAATTGTCGGTCGAGTAACCTTTGACGATTTTGGGTTCGCCACCGTTCTTGCTGATTAACTGGTCGTCGTAATACTTCGGTGCGTTGTCGGGATGGCGGGGCCGATTCCAGACGATCTGGTAATCCCAGTCGCGTCCGAATCCAGGATCGACGCCGGTATGCCACTTGCCGATTTGCGCGGTGGTGTAGCCATGTTTGCGAAACACGCGCGGCCAAAACGGGCACTTGTCCGGATCATAAACACTGCCCGGATACTTGCCCTCCATGCGCATCGATTCGATGCCGTGTTGATGATGGCCGGTCAACATCGTCGCACGGGACGCCATGCACCACGTGCCGATGTAAGCATGTGAAAAACGAACACCTTCGCGCGCCAGTTGATCGATGTGCGGCGTGTTCACCCAGTCAAACGCTTCGGGATAACAACTGACGGTGCGGCTCGACTGGTCGTCGGTATAAATGAACAGAATGTTCGGCCGCGCGTCCGGTCGATTGAGTCGCTGCGTCTGAGCACAACCCATCAAGACGAAAAGGACCGTGCATGCCAGCAGTGCGCGTGTGGATTGGTGCATGTTGCATTCCTGTCGGTGTCGTGTTGGGATGTAAAGCCTATATACTTGCCGCTGTTTTCACCACACCCGAGTCGCGTATGGTCCTGCGAATCAGCATATTCATGTTGGCGATGGTCTTTCTGACCGCGGCCTGTCATGCGCAAGGTGAAGTGGAGAACTATCCGCAACGGCCGATCAAACTCATTGTCCCGTTCGGTGCCGGCGGCGGCAGCGATACATTCGTGCGCATCATTCAAAAAGCAATCGAGGAGGAAAACCTCCTGTCGCAACCGCTCGTGGTGATCAACGTGCCCGGCGCAGGCGGCACAATCGGCAGCCGGCAGGTGAAGGACGCCGATCCCGACGGCTACACGTTGATGTGTCTGCACGATGGCATGCTCACCGCGAAGCACGCCGACAAGGTGGACTTCGGCCCCGAAGCGTTTGAGCCGATCGCGGGCACGGGCGAAGTCGGGCTGGTGATCGCGGTGGCTGGCGACGCCCGGTACAGCAATTTGAAAGAACTGCTCGACGAGGCGGTCAAGCGGCCGAACCAGGTGGTGTTCTCGGCGAACATCGGCGCGCCGAGTCATTTCGTCGGGCTCATGTTGGAAACGGCGCGTCCCGGAGCGTTGTTTCGGTACACACAAACCGGCGGCGGCGCCAAGCGATTCACCGCGCTGGTCGGCGGGCACATCGACGTGTCCGCCTTTTCGGTTTCAGAATACAT
>JANQKH010000069.1 GCA_028281215.1 Phycisphaeraceae bacterium
CCTGACCACTCCCATGCCCCGATCGTCAGCCGAGCGTTGGCGGAAAACAAACACGTGTACGGCCAGAAGCCGCTGGTGCACCAGCTTGAAGAACTGAACATCATCGAAGCCGCCATCAAAGCCAAGCCTGATCTGGTCACCCAGACCGGCGCCCAGCGCATCGCCAGTTACGCCCGCCGCGCCGCGGTTGACATCCTCAAAGCGAAGAAGCTTGGCAAAGTCAAGCAGTTGATCATCACCAACGGCGGACGCGGCGCGCTGGCCGGCGGCAAATATTTCGCCGACGGCAAACTCGGTGAACCGATCGACCCGCCCAAGCACATCAACTACGACTTGTGGATGTGCGGCAACGCGATGGAACCCTGCCGACCCAACATGCTGCCAATCAAATGGCGAAGCTGGTGGAAATACGGCGGCGGCATGATCGCCGACTGGATCGTCCACCTGTCTGACGTCTTCATGTACGCCTACCCCGAACTGACCAGCCCCGTGAGCGTGACCTCCAATGCGAAGAAGGCGCCCACCGAGCACTTCCATGCGAATGCCGTCCATTCCACGATGACCTACAAAGTCAGCGGTGATAGTTTCGCAGGCAGCACGGTCAACCTCGACATCTACGACGCCGGCCTGTACCCCGATCGCAAGGCGATTGGTTTGGGCGAAGGCAAGTGGCCGGGCGGCGGCACGTGCACGATCGCCGTGTGCGAAGGCGGTACGCTCGTCCTCGCGCCGGCCGGACCGCTCGAAATCTGGCGCGACGGCAAGAAAGAAGACGGTATGAAGATGGAAGGCCTGCCCAAGTACGAACGCATGGACCACTGGCACGCCTGGGTCGACAAATGCCTCGGCATCGACACGCCCCACCACTGGTGCCCCTTCGAACAAGGCATCCGCTGCACGGAACCCGGCCTGCTCGCCGTCAAAGCGGCCAAGTACCCCGGCGAAACCCTGCACTGGGACCGCAAGTCACTGAAGTTCACCAACCACAGCGAAGCGACACGCACGATCGTGAAGCGCGAATACCGGAAGGGTTTTGAGCCGGTGAGGCTGTAAGACGCTTCATTGCCTTTCAAAGTGAAACACCGACCCCGACGGACCATCGGGGTCGTTTTTCATTTCATGATTGCTGGTGAATGTGGGCTGCAACTTGCAGGGTATCCATCGACAATGTCAGCCAATGGTCATACCCCACACTTTGCAAAGCCAAAGTGTGGAATACCGCCAAGATGGCAAGTCTATTTGTCATACGGCGCGCACAATACATAGACCCACCGTCATGTGGGTTTCGCCGAAAGCGAAAGCGATTCACCACCGATGTGAACCGTCAATTTGACGCCATCACCCAACCACGGATCTATTCACAACGAAAACGGAATCCCATATCGAAGCATCAGGCAGTTATGCCGTGGTGAACATGTTCACCACAGCCACGCGCCGTTATACAAGTCTATGAAAAAACCGGATGGTGCGATGATTCACCATCCGGCTATTGATCATTTCATTCACATGCCGCGTTGAACGAGTGCAGTCAAAGGGCACCGATCAGGTCACGCCACATTGTTTCGATGGCGTCGTCGACATGCCATGGCGGCGATACCGAGCAGGCCGAGGCAGGCGGTCGTCGGCTCGGGGACGAAAAAGATGTTCACCGTCGCGCCGGCGCCGGCGATATTCAGTGGATTGGTCAACACTGTGCCGTCCCGCAGCGTCAATGAAAAACTGTCAAAGCCGGTGGTGTCGGCCGACGTCAGGGTGATCTTGTTGCCCGGCCCCGTCGTCAGCAGGTTGCCGTCCAGCATCACCGGTCCGCCGAGGGCATGGATGTTCAGCGTGCCGTTGCCGTTGACGAGCAGGCCGTCAAACACGCCGCCGCCCATGGTGGCCTGATTGTCCAGGTCGCCGCCGAAGATATTGACGGTGCCGTCGTTGTTGACGATCACCGCACGGTTGTCGCCCCCGCCGCCCTGCTGGCTGGTGTCGTGCGAGAAACCGGTAAGGATGTTGACCGTGGAATTGTTGTTCGCCACGACCGTGCGGACACTGCCGCCGTTTTCCTCCAGAATGGAAATCGAGCCGGCCACGTTGATGGTCGAGTTGCCGGTCGCCAAAACGCCGAGTGCGTTGTCTCCGCCGGATTCACTGTCGATGGAAATACTTGAGCCGACGTGAACATTGGCGACAGACGTGCCATCGGTCCGGATACCCTGGGCCGTTCCACCACCGTTTTCATCGATGTTGATGGATCCGAAGAAGTCGATCGTCGAACTGTTGCCGCCGCCTGCGGCGAAGATGCCGAACGCATCCCCGCCTCCGTTTTCAATCACGTTCAACATTCCAGAACTGCCCACGGTGACGTTCGCGCCGGCGCCGTTGTTCAGTTGAATTGCGCGGGCGGAATTGCCACCCGAATCGACAGCCAACAATCCGCCGTCGACATTGATGGTGGGCGTGTTCACGGCCTGGATGGCGAAGGCATGACCATTGCCTGTGTCAGATGCCTGAACTTCCGTCCCAGCCTGCACATCGATGATAGACGAGTTGCGGGCCAGAATACCCCGTGCACTTCCACCGGCGCCGCTGGAGTCGAGCGATCCGATAGTTCCCGGCCCCGAGATGGTCACGGTGGCGTTGTTAAATGCTTCAACACCAATCGGCCCCTGGCCGCCTGCGGTATTTTCCGCAAATACAGTCCCACCGGCAAAAGTGAAGAACGACGTGTTACGAACCTGAACGGCAATCGCGTTAGCGCCATTGTTGGCTGTATCATCAACATCAATCGTTCCGCCTGGCGAAACGGTCAGACTTGTCGAGCCGCCACCGTCCAGCACATTCGCGCCGACGCCTCCGTCGGTGTCAAAAATGTTGGCATCGGTGCCGGGAATGTCATGGGCGGCGCCGTCATTAAACGTCACCACCGCACCGACCGGCACATTCACCGCCAGCATCAGCATCACGCTGAGCGCAGCGATCCCAAATACAGCCCGTGTTCCTTGTCCAAACAATGTCATGTCGGTCTCCTTGTTCCGTCTTGTTTTTTTGGCTCCATCAGCCATCTCGTGTTTGCCCCACACCGGACATGAACGTCCGAAACTTCGACGGGGAATCGGAATCTTCCAGCCCGAAACAGATAGGTGGACCCCATCGCCGGCGATTTACCGGCGGGAAGAATCCGGAGTGTATCAACTTGAATCGCTGAGTGGGGACAATCAGAAAAAAATATTCAACATTTTTGGTTTTCTGAATATCAACCAAAACTTACCCATCTTTACACCATGCGTGACCTGTTGCCGGGCGCCACGGTTTGCGGCAACAACGCAACGTGTGCATGGATCACGCGGCAAGTTCAACGGGCCGCAGACTTTGCAAAGCCAAAGCGAGGCACTCGCCGTTCGGACCTGGCCACTATTCCACGCGTTGAACCACGCCGCTCAGCAGCGTGTGCACGCCGGTTTCGTTCATGATCACGAGGGCGCCCTGGTCGTCGATGCCGTGGCAGATGCCGGTGACATCCCGATCGCCGGAGGTGACGGTGACAAAACAGGTGCGCAGCAGGCAGGCCGGATGCCATTCGGCCGCCAGTTGGAGGGTGTTGCCGGCCATCATTTGGTAACGTCGGGCGATTTGATTCAGGATGCCGCAGAGCACTTCGCACAGGGGATAGTGTTCGCCTCGATGATCGTGAAGAGAGGTTGCCCGCTGTCGGATTTCATCCGGGGCTTCAGCCAGCGAGTTGTTCACGTTGATGCCGATGCCGACGACGAATCGATCAGGGCGGGACGATGATCGTTCGATGAGGATGCCGGCGATCTTGCGCGATCCGAGAAAAACATCGTTGGGCCATTTCAATTGGATCTCTTCGCTCGGCACGTATTCACTCAAGGCGTCGCGCAGTGCGAGTGCCGTCACCAGCGACAGTCTTGGGTCAAACGCGCCTGTCGGCTCATAGTTGTTCGCGTCGCGCACGAGCTCGCGGATGC
>JANQKH010000763.1 GCA_028281215.1 Phycisphaeraceae bacterium
CGAAGCAAAGCGTTCGAATCGCCCGATCTTCTTCATGGCCGCCGCCGCGACCTGTAGCGGCATTTCCGGCGTGTTCTGACCGGGCTACACCAGAACGCAGAACAGTTTGTTCTCGCAAGAAGGTTTCATCAAAGCGTCCCGAAAGTTTGTCTGTGTCCGCCTCGAATCATACGAAAGCCTGGAGCACCAGAAGATGGTGCGCTCGTTCCTCAATGGCAGTTTCGCCAATACTGCCTTTTGCCTTCTCTCTCCTGACGGAAAACAACGTTTGTCACGCAGTGGAAGGTCGCCGGGGATGTCGTTTAGCAACAGAGGATTTCGTGCCAGCGCAGAAGAATTGGAAGAAGTGACGGTCGAAGCGATGGAGAAGGTCGCCAGCAAGTTCAAAACCAAAGGCGATATCTATACGCCAATCCCCCAGGATTTCCATAGCTTCCGCCAAGCACTCAACGTGGCTTCCGGCGATCAGCGGCTGCTGCTTTTCGTGGTAGCGCCCCCGAGCGATCAGGCTGCCATTCGGAAAACGATCAGCACCGTGGTGGGTATGCCGGAAATCGTCGGGCGTTTTCATGTCGACTTCATCGGCAACAAGGTTGACGACCAATGGGAAACGTCGATCAGTGGTGTGAAATCCAAATCGGAACCTGCGATCTTCATTATTCAGTCTGACAAATTTGGGCAAAAAGGAAAAGTCTTGAAAGAACTGCCCGCCGATGCGAGTGCGACGGAAATCAAAACCGCCTTGTTGGCTGCAAACAAAAAGTTCGCCCAGACGGAAGATCGCAAAGTCTATCGCGATCACGTCCGCGAAGGCCGCCGCAAAGGCGTCTTCTTTGAAGGTAACGTCGAATACGGCGAAGACCGCGACGGCGACGGCAAAATCGACCACCGCGGCGGCGCTAAGAGAAGGCCCCGAGATTGAAAACGCGATAGAGCGATACACGACGTGCGATCAAGTGGGCTGGGTAAACGCAGCAATCCCCAACGCAGCCTTGCGTTTGGGTTGCGCTGTTGAAACCGTCACTCCGTTCCACTCGCCCTGCCGCGCTGCGGCCGATTGTCCACCAGAATGGTGGGTCTATTTGTTTCGATCAATCCTTTGCATCCGACCATTTATAACTTTTCTGCTTGCGGTGCCCACTGAGCTTCAGCGTTCCGTCTGGAAACACATCCAATGTGGAGAACCCGCTGTTCTCTTTGCCGCTGCCTTCCACCATGGCGCGATGCACGCAGTAGTGGATGCCATTGATCTGCTTGTAATCGTTCTGGTGACTGTGCCCCTGAAACACGGCAAGGACGTTGCCGGCGTCTTCCATGACCTTCCGCACCGCCGTTGCGTTCTTCACCGCGTGATTGTTCTTCACGTCTAGACGTTGGTGCACGAAGACAACCGTCTTCTTCTTTGTTTTCTTCAGATCAGCAGCCAACCAATTCAGTTCTTTGGTAGGAATGTTTGGATCGGTCCACTGGAAGTTGCGGCGGCCATAAGGCTCGCCGTCACTGCGAAAACAGGCGTCAAGGACGACGAAGTGAAATCCACCACGATCGAAGGAGTAATACGAGGCCTTCTGCCCCACTTCGCCGAGAAACTCCTCTTTGGTCAGTGTGTCCACGCAGTGATTGCCCAGCACATAGTGCTGCTCACCCGGCAATGCCGCGAAGTCCTTGTTGATCCGCTTGAGGTATCGCATCTCGACGGCGACCGAATCCGCGCGGTCGATCAGGTCGCCTAGTTCAACAACCAGATCCGGTTTGTCTTGCTCGAAATGCTTCGCAGCTTCGGCGAGCTTGGCCAGCGATTCACGGTAATGCCGCGAACCCGCGGGCTTCTTGTCGGCGTGGTGCAGATCGGTGACCAACCCTACCCGCACCGCCGGCTCGGCATCGGTTGCGAAAAGCGGCGCCGTTTGAGATAAACCAACCCCGGCGGCGAGCATGTATCGGGAGCCGTGAAGAATGAATGACCGTCGGGTGAATGGCGTCATGTCACCAATTTACAATGCAACGGACAACGGGAACAGGCGAATGATGAAAATCACGCCACATCTCGATCAACACCAGGCCAACTCGGTTCCAGTTCCTCAACCATGCCATCGCCAGTCGCGTCATCCCGATCGGCCGACGCATTGGGTTGACATGCCTGATGCTCCGATCGCGCTGCCGCCTTCTTCCGCTTAAATCCAGCGAAATCGTCAGGTCGTTCCACTTCACTGCCGAACAGCAACCCGCCCGACATCTGGCGGACAAACATGTTCCACGCATACGATGGATTCGTCCCCTGCACGTGCATCCAGTTGACACACTGATTGCAGGCAAACCGAAGCCGCTCCCCTTCGTGTCCGATTGACCCCACCGCTTCATGCAAATCAGGCAACGCCACGGGCGATACTTCACCCAGAAAATCCTGCACGCGATACACAGGCACGGCCGCATACAACCGTTGTACCTGACGGCCGCAAGACTTCACCTTGCCCCGCTCATCCAACACGCCCGGACACATCCAGTCCCATCCACGAAACTGCTCGCGCGTCACACCGTCTTTGTACCGCCGCGGCCGCATCCGAGGCACACGCATCACCGTTTGGTGAAATGCCGTCGGCACGCGCCGCCACAAACCCTGCCAGAGCGATCCCCAGATCTCCTCGATCTCCATCCCCTTCATTCGGTTCGGATCGACAGGCCCGCGCGTCCAAACCCAAGGTACATCCTTGCCGAAGTAGCCGACATGCGCACCAGCTTTTTCATACCGCACGTTGATTTCACCCTTCTTCATCCATCGCCACACCTGCGCTTCTGCGATACCAAACCGCGATGCAAAGTTCTTGATGCGTACACCTGGATACCGAATCGACACGGGCTTGCAAACATCGCGCACCCCTTCGCCGTGCAGATCTACTTCATGCGCATCGCCGCTGGCATAAGCCCGCCGTGACACAAGCGCGAAGTGAACATCATCGATCCGCGTATCCGCCGCACGTACACAAAGACACGACGCCCGCATCGGCCGCGTCACAATCGCACGCCGTGCAAGTTTCGACCGCTCTGCCGCAAACGTCGCATCCCGCCGCGCACGCTCACAGATTCGCCGCCACGCATCAATGAGATTGACGTCAATCTGGTCCATGTTGATCCTCTTGATTATGCCCCGAATCTTTAAAACCCCCTGAAATGACTTGCCCGGCGAATCAACATATTTTAATATATTGTTTGGTTCTCTGCAAGTCGGCCGGTGGCGGGATGGCGGGAGCAAAGGAGCAACGCGACGCGCCCCGGCAAGTGCCTCAACTCAACCAACGGTGGCACGCTTTGCTTTGCCGCAGCCGTCCGCTTTTTTAGGCGTGATCTGATTCCACGTTACACTTCTCCGATCTATGAAAACCATCGCCAAAGCCATCATCGCTTACGGAGCCTTTCTGATTCTCGCCGGTCTGGTCGGCTATTTGTCCAACCCTGAGAAGGCAAAGACAGCGCTCCTGTCTGGTGGCACGTTCGGCCTGCTGAACATCGGCTGGGGCATACTCGCGCTGCGCGGTTGGCGCCCGGCACCGACGGCGGCGCTCATCACCGCCGGATTGCTCGCTTTGGTGTTTACCTGGCGTTCAATTGTGACCTGGATCGCTGTGGCCGGCGGCAACTCCGAAAAGGTCGTCGCGGCTTGCATCATCACCGCAATGCTGATCGCGTCCATTGCTGTGGTCGCCTACACCGTCAAATCCCGCGCTGCCCTCGCCAAGGAATCGTGATCACTTGGTTCGTTCGTTGAGAAAGAAGGTTGCGGCGTCCTCACGTGCGCCATTCCCCCAAATAGCATCGCGCCATTATCCCGTGGTGAACAGGTTCACCACAGCCACCACGGGCGGTCCCTGAACGATGCTGTAGGTTTTTACAACCCCGTGACATCAGCCGCCTTGCGATCACTTTAAAATCTATACACATCCCTCCTCATTCACCTGCAACACGTTTGCGTGATTGGAGACCGACATGTTCTTGAAGAAAACCCGCGCACACTTATGCGTCACAGCCATCGCCATCTCAATGTCGCTGCATGCCAGCGAAACCGAGGCTGCCAAACTCGCTTCGCCAGCACTGCAACCGATCAAGACACTGAAGGGACACGAAGACTACACGATGGCAATCACCTTTTCGCCAACTGGCGATCGCATGCTCTCCATCGATGAACGAGGCGTCCTGATCGTTTGGCGAACAAAAGACTGGAAGCAGGAACGCAGTTTCAAAATCGGGGAACAAGGTACCAGCGTTTGCATCGCCATCTCCAATAACGGCAAATATGTGGCGGTGTGCCACGAGGTTTATCAAGTGGGCAAGGCTCGCGTGTGGGACCTGAGCAACGGCAAACCCCTGGGGCCACCCGCCGGTTTTGTCGGCTACTTCCACACCCTCAAAGTGTCCAATGACGGCCACACTGCCACGGCCTATCACTACAAACCTGATGAAATTCTCGACAAGCCGGCCCACGCCAAAAGGAAACTCACCTTCGATGCAATCAAAGGCAAAACAACAATCCGACCTGTGCCAGAAAAAGAAAAAACCATGGCAACGGTTGGCCGGCGCGATGACTGGCTAGCAAAAACACCAAGCGGCGGAAAAAGTCCGCTGACCGACAAGGACCGCGATCGCATCAAACACAGCGAGAACGTCAGCACTGTCCATCCTTCTCACAGGCTGTATGCAGTTTCAGATTGGAACAACGCCAAGGTCTATCCTTCTGGTGCTGACAAGCCGCTCATGACCATCAACTCAAAAGAGGGTTACGCCTGGCCGTGGGGTATGGCGTTCTCGAATGACGAAAGATTTTTCGCCGTGGAGGACCGCACCACTCACAACATCGAGGTCTTCCGTGTGAAGTAGCGCAGGCTCCCGAACCTATTAATCTCCTGACCTCTTTTTATCTTCGGTGGGGTTCGCCGAAGGCGAAAATGACGGGTAGCAAGTAGGTTGCGGCATCGTCACATACCGCAGTGGATGACAACCCCGAGTGCCGGGCTTACCCGGCTACGAATCCGCCCCATCATGCCACATGTGGCGACGCATCGCATTCCGATCTGTCGCCTTCAGGCTGTAGGTCCGAGCCCGCCCGGACAGGAATGGAAACCAAAAATGCAAATGTGTCCGGGCAGGCCCGGACCTACTCGGCTACTCGGCTCACACAAACCAACATCCAATTGCCAGCGGGAGGGCGGCCATCCATACCATCAGAATGAAGCAGGTCGGACCCCAAACATTCGGCTGTG
>JANQKH010000779.1 GCA_028281215.1 Phycisphaeraceae bacterium
GCGCGAAACCAGTTCGCCCAGCCGCGCGGTGTGTTTCCAGTCGATCATTTTCAATCGATCACCGGGACGATACGGACGCAAACCGAAAAACTCTTCTAACCCGCCGGCACGATCGATCTGCTGTCGACCAGACGTATCGAACTCGCTGAGTTGAAACATCATCCGCCGGTTCATGCGGTAGAGATGCGGATAGACGAGCACCTGGTCTTCCTGCCTAACCCGCACGGTGCGCTTGATCACGCCGAACGGGAACGAAGTCGACACTTCGATCCACTCGAACCCGAGCATGCCGCGCCGCGTCGGCCAGCAGATCGCTTCGGCCATGGCGGTCTGCCCCGGCGCCAGATGCAGAATCCAGCCGGTGGGTTGGCCGGTCAATTGCTGGTTGGCGATGGGCCCGACGTGCCGTGAAGGCCGGCCGTGTTTGCCCCACGTTTCGCGCAGCACGAGGTTAAACACCGGCCAGATGCGCCGGCCGTTGGTCACTTGATACCGCAGCGCTAACGGTTCACCCGCCACGCCGTGACTTGGCAGCAAGCGTGTGACGGTGACTTTCCGCAACGCGCCCAACGCCATGAAGATGGAGACGAAAAACCCGCCGACCATCAGACCGAACGACCAGAACAGCAGGTTGGCCTGTGTGTAGACCGCGGCGCCGATGATCATGACGGCGACGATGAAGTAGAGCAGGCCGCTGGGCCCGATTTGAATGCGCGATCGACGCATGGTGCTCGCTCGCTACGCGACGTCAGTTCACCTTCCAGCGCTCCGACTCGCGACGTGACTCCTCCAGCAAATTCTCATTGCGGCGCGGGCGATCCTCACCGGCGCCCATCACGATCAGCAGCCGCTTGCCGTTCGGCGGCAACGCCATGGGCCCGGAATCCACCGGGGCGAATCCGCGCGAACGGACGTACAAGCTGATGTCATATTCCAGAAACCCAACACCGGCGGCATCAATCGGCACGTCAAACGTGCCGTCACTCTTGGCGACCGCCTTGCCAAGCGAGCGCGGCCGCAACGAGACCGGATCCAGGGTCAATTCAATGGTGGCGTCGGCGATGCCCAGTTCGCTCAAGCGCGGGTCGTCCGGCTCGACGATGTAGATGCCAGGACGCGGACCGTCGAGCACAATGCCTTGCAGACGATACCCGCCGCAACCAACGAGCGTCAGGCAAACCAACAACAGACCGACGCACTTCATTCGCTGCCATGAATCGGTGGTGTCACGCATCAATCGCTCCGGGGAGTTATGCCTTTTGCTTGAACGCCGCGACGTCCGGCAAATCTTTCAGACCGCTCATGCCGAACACTTCGAGGAAGCTCTTGGTCGTGCCGTACAACATCGGCCTCCCCAACTCTTCCGCCCTGCCCACGATTTTGACCAGTCGGCGTTCGAGCAGGGAGCGAATCACTTCGCCGCAGGCGACGCCGCGGATCGCTTCAATGTCAGCCTTCAACACCGGCTGCTTGTAGGCGATGATCGCGAGTGTTTCGAGCGCGGCGGGGCTCAACCGTGTCGCCGCACGCGTCCGGTTCACGCCGGCGGCGACCTCGGCGAAATCCGCCAGTGTCACAATCTGCCAGCCGCCGGCCACCTGCTCCACGCGGAAGCTGCGGCCGGTCGATTCGTACACCTCGTTCAACGCCGCCACCGCTTTCGCGACCGTTCGGCCGTTCACTTTCTTTCCGTCCATCGACGCGATTTCACCAAGCCTCGAACCGGGCACAGGGCGATCGGTCGCCATCAGCGCCGCTTCGATTCGCGCGCCGAATACCTGCACGTCCACCGACTCGTCCACCGGTTCATTGTCAACTTCTTCGATCACGTCGGCTTCCTGTTCGTCGGCCGGGTTTACTTGTTCTTCAAGGGTTGCCGTTTGAACATCCTGTTCCATGGTTGCATCCTGCAAGGGGCTGGTTGAGTAACGGTTCATTGTACGTGGAATCGCTGGGTTTGTCGTATACGCGAGGAGAAAACCACAGGGTCATTCATTCCCGACCGATCCATCCCTTGCGCCAAAAGAACACAAGCAAACCCACAGTCATCGTGATGCAAATGATCCAGAACGTGGGGTAAGCGCCGCCCCACTTCAACTCAGGAATATGCTCGAAATTCATGCCATACACCCCGGCGAGAAAGGTCACGGGAATGAACAGGCTCGCCATGATGGTCAGCACTTTCATCACTTCGTTCATGCGATTGGAGACAGAAGACATATAGAGGTCACTGATGCCAGCAGCCATTTCACGGTAGGTTTCAACGATATCGACGACCTGAATGACATGGTCGTAGACGTCGCGAAGATAGGTCCGGGCGTTCTCGGACAGGCGGTTTTCCTCGTCGCGCACGAGGCGGTCGATCATTTCCCGCATCGGCCAAAGCAGGCGGCGGAGCATGAGCAACTCGCGCCGGATGCCGTGCAACTGGTGCAGCAGTTGCGGCGACGGGTTGCCCATCGCGCGTTCCTCAAGATCTTCCAGCACGTCACCGTACCGTTCAAGAATCGGAAAACAGTGATCGACAATGGCATCGAGCAATGCGTAGAGCAGGTAGCCGGTGCGCCCCAAGCGCAAGCGCGATCCTTCCCGGCCGATGCGCTGGCGGATCGGATCCCACACGTCGCCGTCCGCTTCCTGAAACGTGATCAGCGTGTCGTCGTACAGAAAAAGACTGATCTGCTCGGTCCGCAGTTTGCCCTGCAACATCATGACCATGCGGGCGATGATGAATTGATGGTCTTGGTACGGCTCAACCTTCGAACGCTGCGGGATGTTCATGACATCTTCCGCGGCCAACGTGTGAAAGCCATAGTGTTGGCGAAACATATCCACCAGCCGGACGTTGAGCCCGTCCACGTTGATCCAGCGCACGGTGGCCCAGTCCGGCCGCGGCTCGGCGAGGAACGCATCGACGTCGGTGATATCCTTCGACTCGACACGCTCCGGGCTGTAATCAATGCATTGGATGATGAGTTTGGAAGGATCAAGCTCCGGCGCATCGGCGAGAAGACCTTCGATACCGGGCATGGCGCCGGGGGTGACCGGCTTCGCCGCGGTTTCGCCGCGCCGCAGACCAGGCAGATTGATCGGCGTCTTGAGCACACGGCCGGCCAGACCGATGGCGTCTCGAAAAAGTGATCCAGGCGTCTTGGGGTTCTTCGACATGCGATTGCGTTCCTTCAAAGCAGCCGGGTGATGACGGACATGGTATTCCATTCGCGGCGCGAATTGAAAGTGGACTGATCACGGATTTGAAATGGCGTGCACTACCTGAAATCCGTCGGCCCGCGCATCACCGCCATCAACTGACCGACCAGTTCGGCGTCTTTTGTTTTTCCATCGCGGTTCAGGTGCGTGTGCAGATTGCTCAACATGCGAACGAGCGTGGCACGGTGATTACTTGGCGCCAGGTGAAGATCCGGGTCGTAACCTTCGCCAATGAATTCCGCCAACTGCGCGGGCGTGAGCACGCGCCCGCCGAGGTGCGGATCGATGATGATGTCCTGCGCGGCGAATCCCTTTGGCGCCTTGGATGCGTCGTACTTGACCATGTATTGCCCCGGCACCTGCAAGCCGACCAGCGGCACGTCCAACCGATCACCGACCGCCACGATCACGTGCGACAGCAGAATCGGCAGACCTTTTTTCGTATTGAGCACACTCTCAATAGAACTGTTGACCGGGTTGTCATAGTCAGCATGGTTGCCATTGAAACTGTGCTTATCGAAAAACACCTTACGCAGCGCGGAGACGACTTTCTGCGGGTCCGCCTTGGAGGGATCAACATCTTTTCCCAGCGTTTGCCGAACCTCGGCAGCGAGTTGGTCCAGTTGCTTGCTGATCGTTTGCCGGTCGGCGGTCGGGTTGAGCACATTGGCAATCAGCCACATGCCGCGTTCGAGGTCGATCGACGAATCGTCCCTGGCTTTCGATAGTTTGGTGAAATCTTCGATGATGACCTGTTTGCGCAACGCGACAAGACATCGCCGGGCGCGCATGCGGACCTCAGGCGAACCCTTGCCCGCCGCTTCGGCTAACGCGGGCGTCGCCGAGCGACCGATTTTCAACAGCGCCGCTTCCGCAGCCTCCCGTGTTTGAAATTCATCGTGATCGAGTTCGCGGATCAAACGCGCAATTCTTTCTTGCAGCGCCGCAGAAACCCGCTTGCCATCAGGTTTTTTGGAAGGCGAGGCAGACTCATCGCGGACGGCCTTCGCCGATGCATGCGACAGCGTCAGTGCGACAAGAATCAGCGCAACTCGAATGGAACAGACCATGACACACCCCTGACGACGCGACCATTATAGCGCGGCCGGGTTTGAATGGAGGGGATCGGGCGTAGGCTAGGCAACGCCCATTCCACGCAAACTGAAGTATCGTTTACTCTTTCGGCCCAACCAACCGAAGCAGGTCGCGCAACAGTTCGCTGCGCTTTTCCGGGTTGAGCCCATCGTAGAAACCACGGATTCTTCCCTGCCGATCAACCAGCACGTAGTTCGGACTGTGAATGATCGGCTCGGCTTTGTTCTTCGGATTGGCGGTGACGCCGGTGTGAAACGACTGGTTGATCACGCCCCAGACCTCCTCGCGCGTGCCCGTCAGGAAGCGCCACATGTCGAGATCGGCTTCCCATAACTCGGCGGTCTCGCGCAACTTCGCCGGCGTATCCTTTTCCGGGTCGACGCTGATGCTGATGATCTTCACCTGCGCGCTGCCCGGCCCAAGACGTTTGTTGAGTTCCTTCTGCAATTCACGCGTATGCGCCAAAATACGCGGGCACATCGTCGGACAAGTCGAAAAGAAAAAGTTCGCCACCCACACCTTGCCGTTCAGGTCAGCGGAGTTGAACGGTGCGCCGGTCTGATCGGTCAAGGTGAACGGCTTCATGTCCAACGGCTGATCGAAAAGCGTCGGGGTCATTGACTTGCCATGAAAATCCTTGTTCGCCACGCCGCGTCGGTTTTCCATCACGTTGAGAATGAGCAGCAAAGTCACACCCACGCAGCCGAGCACGACGAGGATCAGCAACACGCGCTGCAATCGTCGCGCATCGGACGGAGGGACAACTGGTGTCGTTTCCGACGGGCTGGTCGCCTCTGCTGCATCCTGTGTGGAAGGCGGGTCGTTATTGACAGCATCGGTCACGGCAGCCCGTCCTTTCGGGGCCGCGCCACCATGCGACCGGCCAACCCCACCGCCCCGAATGCGCAAACCAACGTGATCGCCAGACAGCCCCAGAAGTTCACCGGTACACCTGTACTCGCCCGGCCGCCGCTCAACACCGTTGCAAACACTTCGTGCCCATAGGTCAGCGGATTCGCCAACATGATCACCTGCAACCCGACCGGTGCAGTGTCGACGGGGAACACCGCGCCGGAGAGAAACCACATCGGCATGAGGAACAGCATCATGACCGCATGAAACGCTGCGGTGGAATCCATCGGCCAGGCGACGCACACCCCTAACGCGGTCAAACCGATCGCCAGGATCGCCATCACACCGATCGCCGCCAACATCGCGGGCAATTCCGCGCCAAGACTGAACTGTGGTGCGACGAACGGCCAGATGAGCAGGAACACCAGCGCATGAATCATTGCAATGCTCGCGCCACCCATTACCTTTCCCCACGCAATGGACAAGCGCGACGCAGGCGAAACCAATACGCCTTGCAGAAACCCTTCCCGCCGGTCTTCGATGACGGTGATCGTGGAAAAGATCGCGGTGAACAACAGAATCATCGTAACCGTGCCGGGAAAGAAGTAAACCATGTAGCCGATGCTATCGGTCGAGCCCGCGGCGCTGTCCGCACTGTTTGGCGAACCCGGCGCGACGGCGACGTTCTGAAACGATTTGTTCAACCCGGAGCCGAGCATCAGCCAGAACAACACGGGCGTGACCAGCGCACTGACCACGCGATTGCGCTGGCGAAAAAACCGCACCATCTCGCGCCGCCAGAGGGTCAGCGCGGCGGGCCAAAACACGGTCACACGCGGCGATGCCGTGGTGGACGGCTCCCGGGAAGGTGACTCGGATTGTGAGGCAGCGGCTTGCGTCATGATGGAATCCAGCAGTGTAGGCTCCACCTGCCGAAAGCACCAAGTCCGGCTATTCAAACCCGCCATTGCAAACGCAAAACACCCGCCTACAATTTACCTCGTCGATTCGAGCCACCCGAATCGGCCCCCACCGTCGGGCGATTAGCTCAGTTGGCTAGAGCGCTTCGTTTACACCGAAGAAGTCACTGGTTCGAGTCCAGTATCGCCCACTTTCACTTCCTGCATCATCTCGCAACTCGCCGCACGTTGCCGCAAGTTTCCGTTATTGCTGGTCTTGCCGATTTCGTCACGAATTGGTTGCGGAGCGTTGCGAGTCGTTGGGGCGGATTGCTTCATAGAAATCTGAACCGCATCCGATGTCATTACGTGAATTACGTGCTCCTCCGTGACATGGAGCAGATTCGCGGCCACCGTCTACCCAAATCGTTGCCGTGTGTGGCACGGCGTGGCCCCAACGCAAATTCTTCGGTGCGATGGATCGCTATGCCCGGGTCAACATATATCGATCGGAAACTCCGGCAGGACAGAAGGATGATTGCAGTCCTGATTAACCCGACTCAGATGTTGGAAAATCTCTTTCAGTTGACTCAAGGCGGCAAACTTGTCGACGTGGATCAGGCGCCGTATTTGAGAGCAGAGATTCCCTTCCTCGACCACGAAGTGAATCCGGTCTTCCACATTGGCAGGCACTTCGTCCAACAGTAACTCCAATTCATAAAGAACCAAGCTTGCTTCGCTGACCTGGTCGGTCTCCACCAAATCATGGGCGAGCCGGACCTTACGCAACATCTCATTGACCAATTGCATAACGATCTCCTTCCAGGAAAAGAATATCGACCATAAACTCGAAGCAAGCGATGGGGGATTCCCCAAGTTTCCAAGATGCAAATGCAGTAGGGCAATCTTCAATAGGATTACGCCAAGAACGGTCTGATCCGGGGATGCTGCCGTGGGTCAGCATTCAAAATTTCAGCGATCCACCGCATCTCAGGCATCCGGAGGCTTGTCAACCAGCCATCAAGGATTCGAGCCTGGAAAATGTCCGTTCGTCCATATCATTGATGGAGGCCAACTGGGCGGTGTTGACATTGATCAAATCCAAAAATTCTGAGATTTCTCTTTCCGCGGCGTGAGTTTGATTTTGAACTTGCTCGAAGATGGCGGTGAACGATCGGGTTGCATCGGAACGTGCCGTCTCGATCTTTCCGGTTAGATTGATCATGTTCAGCGTGTGGATGAATTTTTCCATATTGCCGGCCTCTTGATCGACCGCACCCAAGTGACCTTGAAGGTGATTGATAGCTGACAGTATTTCCCGCGCCGTCGTCAGGAACGATTGGATCAACAGGTGAATATTTTTGCGCAATTCGACGTGTCGACCCAGATTCGTGTCAATGTCCGGCGCATCGTCACACCGGATAGTTTCTTCGAGGAAGTGCGTGGTCATCTCGATCTTTAGTTTTGCGACCGTCGTGTTGAAGACAAGCGCCGAGATGATTGGTTCGAGCTTCGTTAGCTTACTGTTGAGACGAGCAATCGTTTGCGTCCCGCTCGTCGAATGGTGTCCCAACTGGGATGCAATCGCGCTCAGCGCGGCACCCGATTCGCCAAGCCTCGCCGACTGAATTTCCGCATTGGTGGAGAGTAATCGAATCTGTTCACCCAACCGAAGGATGAAGTCGGTCTTCGGTGAAATCTCAGCACCAAGATGGGAGAACGTGTCAAGTTTTGAAAACAGAACACTCAACTGCGATTCCAACTTGATGCAATGGCGGTACACGGCGGGAATGTGGTCGAGTTGACGGTCCGGTGTCCCCGACGCCGCAACCGGGCGCGGCGTCAAAGCGTCGGCGCGGGTGCGTTCGCCCTCCTTCCTTCGCCGCTCGCGAATGGTCATTTCCGTGGAGAGCGCGGACCACATGAACGCGTCGTAACTGGCGAAACCCAACGTCGCCAGGAGTTCGACAAGCCGGGCGTGACCGGCTTCCATGACCTCCTTCGAGGTTCCTCCGTTGGATGCGGCAAGGCGCTCGACTTCAAGTACATCCTGATAAGCACGTTGCACCGCCACGAAGTAGTCACTAGACGGTTTGAGCCGGATGGACAGATAACCGCCGTCACAAGGCATGATCAGCGCCATGACCCAGTAGTAGCAGCCGTCCTTTGCCATGTTTTTGACATAGGCGGCCACAACCTTTCCCTGCTTCAGAAAATCCCAAACCAACTTGAAAGCGGATTGCGGCATGTCCGGGTGCCGGATGATGTTATGGGGGGCGCCGCGAAGTTCCTCCAACTCATAACCCGCGATACGCGCAAAGACATTGTTCCCATAACGGATGATGCCCTTTTCATCCGTGGTTGAGAAAAAGAGCTCTGAGAAAGTGAACTCCCGTTCTTCACGCCTTGGTGTCATCTTCGGTGCGGTCATACCTGATGTCCATCTAACTCGTTAAGGGATGGTCGGCCGAGATTCGCAGATACGAGAGATATTGGCATTGCGGTCCGATCGACATATCGGTTGCCTCGCAATCAACATTGGATGTGAGAGTTGTTCGTTTATCACACTTAGTCCGATCATGAAAAGAGCTATCGGATACCCGTCACCGCAAAGACGTCATCTATCGCATAGCAAGCCATCTTCGAATTATTCGGAATCCTCTATAAGGCCATACGAAGATATGAAGGAATTGGAATGGTGGGTGTCTGATAATCGATTGAAATCGATACCTGTCGCCAACAGGAAGGACGCGTCAAGGCAGCATTGGAACCCAACAACGTATTGAAGGTCTTGTACTTTCCGACAGTGACGGACCATAAACGTGTGATCCGCCATAACGTGACCCCGCCGCAACACTGAAAGTCGCCACATCGAATCCAAATCCAATCGCGTTGGGCTAAGCACACCGATCCCACCCAAACCAATGTCTTGAATGCAGACGTGAATGGGACGGGCCTCCAATCGCCCGTGGCCGACCGGCAGAAGTTGGGCCTCCTGGCGGATGCTGATACGCTGAAATTGCCTGTGCTCCTCCGTAGAGGGCGGCGTCGCCTTTCGATCGCCCTCATTGCCGACTGCTGACGTGGACTCAATCATGAGGCACCTGCTTGGGAAAGTCTGATTCGGTTACACCTGAACCTCGGGGTCTCTGAACCAGTCTTCGACACTCACGCCTGAGCCGGTTATGCCGGTTTTCCCCCATCTACATGCTAGGTTCATCTCGACGATGCATCTGATGACGGGCACCGGGGCGAACGCCCCCGAACGCTGCCGGCCTCAACTACCCAACGGGCGAACAGCCTATTGAAGTCAGAGAATCTCCATGAAACACATTATTGACACCCTCGCTGAGTCAGTAGTTCTGGTCGAGCCATCGGATTTGTCGAAACTCGCCGATATCCACGGCCACTTTGTTGTGCTTCAGTCCGAACTCGCCGAGTTGAACGACGGGGTGGCCGCCTCTGCCGCGACCGCAGCAACCGCCCTTGTCGAAAAGATCATCCTCAAAGAAATTGAAGATGCGGAATCAGGACTGGAAACCATCGGGGAGACGATCACGGCCCTTCAGGAGATTATCCACGGTGGCCGCCAATCCTCGGACGTTCGTTTTCCAGAGGGACTGGAATTGCCAACGAATGCCGATTCACCGGCGGACCAATGCGCCCTTGGCAGTGACAACCCGACCGACGATCAAGCCCTCGTTGCGGATACCGCGGCACCAGGTTCTGTGGATTCCGATAACGACATCCTCGCCGAATTCATTTCCCAACAGGTACATGTTCTTGGCAATATGGAAGAACTGATCTTAACGCTGGAAGGTCCTGAAGAGGACCGGCGGCTTGATGAACTGCTCCGTCTGATTCACACGTTGAAGGGCGAATCTGGGTTTCTCGGATTGCAGGAAATCCAAGACATGTGCCATCACGTTGAGAGTTCACTCGCGGCACAAGACCCAACGACGCTCGTCGACGCATTACTTCGATTCAAAGACTGGTTGGAACAATCGTTTGACGCGTTGGCGGGGAAATCAACTCCCCTTGCCGAGCCGGAAGCAACTGCGTTTGAGTCCGAACTAAAGGATGAAAACCCCGTTTCGCAAAGAGAATCCACCGCACCCGAAGTCGAGGAGGAACAACCGAACGTACGCAAAGAGAAACGTGAGGGATCTACAGACGCCCTTTCACCCTCGCCGGTGATGCAGACAAGTGAGGACTCGGTTGGCGAAATGGAATCAGCATCCGACCCATCCGAACGGGTGCCACTGACGGGGGATCCTGAACTACTTGCTGACTTCATTCAGGAAGCAATCGAACATCTTGACACGGCCGACACTCACCTCCTGAAGATCGAAACGGCCCCCGATGACGAGAATGCCGTCAACGCTGTCTTCCGGGCTTTTCACACGATCAAGGGGGTGGCCGGTTTTCTGGAGCTTTCTGACATTCAAAGGTTGGCGCATCAAGCTGAGAATCTGCTGGATGCCGCCAGAAAGAACGAAATCACATTGGACGGGCCAAGGCTGGACGCGACATTTGAATCCGTGGACATGATGAAACGCCTGGTCGAATTCGTCCGCGAGGCCTTGACGGCTGGTTCCCTACTCGAACGAGACGCCGAACACGCAGCACTGATCGATCGAATCGTTCGGCTCATGAAACAAGACGGCCCCGACGGCATGTCTACGACGCAATCGGACAGTGCCGACGAATTGCCAAGTACGAACGACGATCAACTCCCGGAGAATGCCGCGCCGAAGGACGCATCGCCGGCGACGTCCGCGGCTATCGAGGCGGGAACTGAAACGGGCCACCCTGCTCGTCAAGCCGGAACATCAACCGCCTCTGAACGTACACCATGTCAAACGCCAATGCCCGAGGCCCCCAAGCCAATCACGGGCGGCGAGTCGCCTTCGGCGCAAAGTCCGGCCGGCGCGTCCAAAGCGATAAAGGTCAAGGAAACAGTTAAGGTCGATTCCACCCGACTGGATACACTGGTCGACTCCATCGGGGAGTTGGTGATTGCGGAGGCAATGGTCACACAATCACCCGAACTGCACGAGGTGGGCAGCGGCCGACTCAGCCGACTTCTCGGGCATCTCAACAAAATCACCCGTGAACTTCAGGAAATGGCGACATCGCTGCGCATGGTGCCGGTGCGCTCAACGTTTCAACGGATGGCCCGACTCGCCCGTGATACGGCCAAGAAAACCAAGAAAGAGGTCAATTTCGTGATGGTCGGGGAAGATACGGAACTCGACAAGACCGTCGTCGATGTTATCGGTGATCCGCTCGTCCACATGGTTCGCAATGCAATCGATCATGGCATCGAACCAAGCGTCGAAGATCGTGTCCAAAGGGGAAAACCACCCGTCGGCAAAGTGGAACTTCGCGCATTTCATAAGGGCGGGAGCATTTACATTGAAATCGAAGATGATGGACGCGGGTTGGACAAACAGCGCATCCTCGAAAAGGCGAAGGAACGGGATCTACTCCGCGAAGGAACCGTCTTGTCGGATAACGAAATATTCAATCTTGTCTTGGAGCCGGGGTTCTCGACCGCCGCGACAGTCTCGGACGTGTCCGGTCGCGGCGTTGGAATGGACGTCGTCAAGAAGAACATCCAAAAAATGCGTGGTCAGATCGAGATTCGATCAACTCAAGGCGAAGGCACCGTCTTCAGTATCAGGCTTCCATTGACGTTAGCCATTATCGACGGGATGGTTGTTCGCGTCGGCTCCCAGCGATATGCGCTACCGTTACTTCCCATCACGCGCATGTTGCGACCCAGTGAGCACGACCTGCCTCGCGTCTTTGAACAAGGGGAGATGCTGACACTTCCCGACGGCTTAATTCCCCTCCACCGTGTTCATCGGCTATTCGACATCGAAGATGCGGAAACCGACCCCGCCAAGACCTCTGTGGTGGTCGTCGAACACGAGGGGTATCGCGTCGGCCTCATGGTGGACGAACTGCTCGGCCAGCAGCAGATCGTCATCAAGACGCTTGGGTCAACGTTGAAGAACGTGCAGGGAATTGCGGGCGGAGCGATCATGCCTGATGGAAGGGTCGGTCTGATCATCGACATCGACGGCCTGATCCAGATTGCCGATTCAGTTGAAACCACATCAAAATGTGCTGCTTAACGAGCCGCTGAATCATCCTCTGATATTACGCTTTATCCAATAACACGCAGGTGGGCAGTCCCGCCTACAAGCAGCGATCGGCGGGTTTCGGACAGAGTCTAGAGCAAGACGGGCTCTTCACCGGTGCCGGTTTCAGAACCGTACCGCTCCCGTCAAATCGTCCCATTAACCAAACCGCGCTTTGAAGATTGATCCATTCCAGCGAATGGTGAATGATCCCCTAGATAAACTCGAGGGGCGCCTGGCGCATCCGAACAAGAATTCGATTGTTGCCGATTACGCGCATCGTGACTTGATCGAATCAGCCATGCGGTGCAAATGCTGTTTTTCAAACTGTTGAGCCACAAGCGGCGACGAAAAATAGGATCCCTGTCCGAACTCACAATCCATACTCTGAAGAATCGCTGCCAATTCCTGTGAATCGATCCCCCTGGCCACACAATCTATTCCCAAGTCGTGAGCCAGATTGATAATCGCGTGTACCAAAGCCAGGTATTCTCGGCTGCCCGTATTGAGATTCGCCACGATCGCCTTATCAAACTTCACACAATCAAATGGAAAATCCTTCAGACAGGAGAGCGAGGAATACCCCGATCCGTAGTTATCCAATGCGATACGGATTCCGGCATGCTTGATCTGTCGAAGTTGCTGTGTCGGAATGCCACGCGTACGCCAAACATCGGACTCCGTAACCGCCAACATGACGTTGTCGGGGCGGAGTCCCACCGCATCGGTCGCTTGCAGGATCACACTTGTCAGGGACGGCTCAGTCAGCAGTTCTCGGGGAAGTTTGATGCTGATGTATCCAGGCTTGTCGTCGGCATGAATCGACTGGCGCCATGCTCCGAATTGCTGGCACGCAGAATGAATGATGTTTTCGAACAGCGGGACGAACACCTTCAAGTCCTCCGCAACAGGGAAGAATTGCTCGGGAACAAGTACTCCGCGGGCCGGGTGATTCCACCTTGGGCTGGTCTCGACAGCGGTAACCAATCCTGACTCCAAGGAAATGATTGGCTCGTGAACGAGAAACAATTGCTCGGAGTGGACCGCCGCGCGCAAGGCCACTGTCAATTCGTGCCGAGATTGAATGGCCGCCTGCATAACGGGGTCGAACACGACCACGCGCGCTTTGCCTTGTGCCTTGGCTTCGTACATTGCCGTGTCCGCATCGCGAAGCATCTGGTCAGCGGATTTGTATCGCTCCGCGCTACAAACCACGCCAATACTCGCGGTGGATTCAACGTTGTGAGAATTGATTCGATAGGGGCGATTCAGGACTTCCAGGAGACGATCGGCTTCCGCGAGCGCTACGTCGGTTGATTGAATCGATGCGAGCAGGACGACGAATTCATCGCCGCCGAGTCGAGCGATCGTGACGCCATTCTCGTTCAACTCGATCGAATCGTTCGGTTCCATGACATCGGTTAACCTTTTTGCAATCCTCCGCAACAATGCATCACCCACATCGTGGCCCAGCGTGTCATTGACGAGTTTGAAACGATCAAAGTCGATGAAAAACAAGGCGAATTCGTGATCGGGTTGAAGCGCGCTGCTCTCGAAAGTTCGCTTCAACCTTTCAAGAAAAAGACTTCGATTCGGCAACGCGGTGAGCTTATCACGCCGAGCGGAGTCCTTGAGTTTCGTCATGAGTCGTTGACGGTCC
>JANQKH010000788.1 GCA_028281215.1 Phycisphaeraceae bacterium
CCAGTGCCGTAGTCCCAGAATCGACGCCAGTTGCCCGGGTGATAAACGCGCGGTGCGTAACCGCGTTTGGTGGCGACATGACCCTGCCATAAATCCCAATGCAGATGCTTGGGCGGCGCGATGGTTTTGGACGGGTCGGGATGGCGGCCGTTGGACCAACTCTTGCCGGACCAAACGTGCGCTTCACGGACGGGACCGATGGCGCCGGATTGGATCAACTCCACCACGCGGCGGTAGTTGTCGCCGGCGTGAATCTGTGTGCCCATCTGCGTCGCCAGTTTGTGTTTCTCCGCCAGCTTCGCCATGACGCGGCATTCAAATGGATTGTGCGCCAACGGCTTCTCACAGTAACAGTGTTTGCCCAACACCATGGCGGCCGTGCTGATCGGCGCGTGCATGTGGTCGGGGGTGGCGACGACGATGGCGTCGATCTGCTTTTGCACCTTGTCGAGCATCTTGCGGTAGTCGTTGAATTTCTGCGCCTTGGGCACCTGGCGGGCACACGATTCGAGATTGCGATCATCTACATCACAGATCGCGACAATGTTCTCGTGCTTGACGCCGTCAAAGTTGCCTCTTCCGCGTCCACCGACGCCGACACATGCGATGTTCAACTTCTCGTTAGGCGACTTACTGAACACCGGCGCGGCACCGGCCGCCAGCGCGGCTGCTGCTGCGGAACTTTCGAGAAAACGACGACGGGTCAGGATATTGGCCATGTGATTTCCTTTTATTATTGAGCCCGACATTATAACGGTCTCGTCAACCGTCGCGGTTCGCAACGATGCAAAAAAACACGCCGACCGGGAACGGTCGACGTGTGGGAATAGGGGACAAAGTCGAAAATACCAGAGCCAAAAAACGCGGATCAGTCGGCCAGCCGTCGGCGACGCACCATCAGGCCGCCTACGCCGAAGAGGGTCAACATCGCCGTCGCCGGTTCCGGCACATTGAAAATGTTGCCGGACGCGGTGATGTTATCCAGGTAGAAACCGGAACTGATCGTGTCATCCGTCGAACCCGAATAGCGAATGAGGATGCGCTCAAGGTTCGCAGCGTTGCCGTTGAATGCGATCTCCTCGGTGAGGTAGGACCGGTTGTGGCGGCCGAGGAAAACCGAATACCCGTTCTCGGTCAGTTCAAGGACAATCGAGGCGAGTTCTGTGTCACTGGGCGTGCCGCCGGTATTGAGCAGGTCTTCGTTGGCGTCATCACCTGAAACGGTGAGGAAATCGGAGATCTCAAAACCACCGTTGACCAGTGCGGCCAAGCGCTCGCCATCGACGGTCCCGGACGCGTTTTGCGTATTGACCACGAGGTGGAACGCTTCGTTGCCGGAGGAGTCGACGCCGATGATTTCGTAGTCTTTTTCACGGCTTGTGCCCTGCGTCCGGCGCGATGCCACGTCAAATTCCACACGGGCGCCGTCGAGCGACAACTTATCGGCGAAGACCAATTCGATCTGGCCGTCGTTGTCCGGCCGATCGATTTGAAGCAGTTGATCGCCCTGCGCCGTGACGAAGCCGAGGCTGTCATCACCGAAGTCATCACCGATGCCGTCGCCGACAAAGCCTTGAATGAACCCGATCTGTCCGTCGGCGCCGTTGAGGAATGCCGCATCATCGGGGCCGGGGAAAGTGGGGTTGCCACCGCTGTATTCGAAACCGGTTTCGAAGACGACTTCCCGGGTACCAAAGTCCAGCGGGGTTACCGAACCGGATGCCAATGCGGCGACTTCGGCATCGGACAAGACGTGATCAAATACGGCCACGTCGTCGATCATGCCATCCCAGTCGCGACTGCCGGAAAAGCGATCGTTGGCGATCTGGAGGAAGTTGCTGGCATTGGTATGCACGGTTTGACCATTGTTACCCGTGTTGGTTTCCAGCACGCCATTGACGTAGAACTTTGCTTCGTTGATGTTGGGCGTGCCGTCACTTTCCCACGTCATGGCGACGTGTGTCCATTGGCCGACGGGTAGCGGCGTGCTTCCAATTTCGAATCCACCGTTGACTTCGGTTCGGAACGCACCGTTGGTCCCGTTGTTCCCGTTGTCATTGCGGCGCATGACCCACTTTTCATCGCCGTTGTTACGGCCGTACGAAAGCACGGCTGCATTGGCCGGTGTGCCGTCATCACGATTAATCCAGAACGAGAAAGATCGCGACTTGGAACTATTGATGCCGCGGAAGCCGCCGTTCTGATCCAACTCGATGAAGTCATCAGTACCTGCAAAGCGACCAGCAAAACTGGAATGGCCGGCGATCTGCGCGGCGACATTGCCATCGAGCGACACGCCGTTACCCACGATCGTACCGTCGTTACCGCGCGCTACTTCGGGTGTGGTCAAACCGTTGATCTCTTCAAACGGGACGTACGCCACCAGCGCAGCTTGCACGGCGGTCGCACTCAATGTGATCACGAAAGCGCAGGCGAAAATCGTCGCCCAAGCCGGACGCTTCAAAGTCCTTCCAGTCAACATGACAAACTCCTTGCAGAGAACCAAATGATTGGCGAATCCGGTTGGCCTTCGACGCGCGTCGGATTCTCAGAACAGAAGGCGTTCCTTCTCAGGCGATTGCTTTAGAAAAGAGGAACACCAGACAGGTTTATTGTGACAACACCACATGTCACTGTCAACAATAAATTGACAAAACATCCCAAAAACAGGCAATAAAATGACGGAAGATTCGACAGATTTGATGGGTTAAGCGACAAGGCTTGATCTTGGTGAGTCAATCATCCAACTCTCGAATCACGATGTTCCGATACCAGACCGGATCGTTGTGATCCTGAAGCATGATGCGGCCGCTTTTCACGCTGCCGAAACCCTCGACGTTTTTAAATTTGCTCGCCGCCACCAACTTCTTCCATCGCTCGCTGGCGGTGTCGACTTCGACCACTTTTTTGCCGTTAAGCCAGTGTTCCAACTTGGTGCCGTTGGCGACGATGCGCACTTTGTTCCACTGGCCGACGGGTTTGAGTTGCTTGTCGCTGTTGCATTCGAGGATGTCGTAGAGCGCGCCGGACTGGCGATCGGCGCCTTTCTTGCCGTCAGGGTGTTTGTCATCGTCGAGCACCTGGCATTCGGGACCGAGCAGGCGCTTGCCGTACTTGGCCATGCGGTACTTGATACCGCTGTTGCCGGCGGGTGAGATTTTCCATTCGAGTTCGAGGATGAAATTGCCGTACTCCTTGGCGGTGAACAGATCGCCGCCGCGCGACGCACGGTGCAACACGCCGTCTTGGACAACCCAACCCTTGGTCATGGGCTTGCCCGCCGCGTCGGTCCAGCCGTCGAGGTTCTTGCCGTTGAACAACGGTTGCCACTTGTCCTCTGCGGCTTGCGTTTTGCATGTGAGACAAGTGAAGACAACGAGCATTAGCGCGGTCATGGCAAACGATGGTTTCATATCAGGCATCCTTGATGGGTGGGTTTTGAATCAGACATGGTACCGGCGACCGCACAGCGCCTGCATCCTTGGCGGGCCAGGCAACTCAACGGCTTTGCTCGCTCTGATCCGCCAACTTATACGGATAGCCGGGCAACACCACCTCGAATGCTTCGATGATCCATTGATACTGATTCGCGGTCAGCCCCACGTGCTGCCACTGGCCGTCGTCCCAGCGGATGGTCATCCCAAACTTTTCTTTCGCCACATCGCGTACTCGGTCGGCCGCGATACGCTGTTGCTTCCTCGCGATCAGCCCCTTGTCACGGATTATCAATTCACCGGCGCCCGCTTCAAGGATCACCCGGTGCGGCGGCGATGACGAGCCGAACATCAGGACCAGAAACGCCCCAATAACCCCGAAGAACACATAGCCGAGCCACTCCGACGTTTTGTCCGCGTTCAATGAACCGATCAAGACGGCCACACCGATCGCTAACAGCACCAGCAGCATCGCCACAAAACAACCGGCGTTGCCTTGTGTCATTTCGATGCGAAGTGTTTCGCGGTCGGTCGTGACGCGCATGCCCTGTCCGGTCGGCGGCGGGGGAATCAGCTCCACGTCGTCGGCATGGGACAGGTGCGAGGCGGCATCGTGCGCGACATCATCCGATGCGTCTCGGTCCGGCACCGATGCATTGTCCACATCATCCACCGGCTTGTCCGGTTTCGGGCCAACGCGTTCGGCGATGTGTTCATAGGGAATGCGCACCGCCACGGTGCGCCGCGCATCAATGACATCGAGGTGCATGAAGTAGGCGATGTCCTCCGCGAGTGTTTTGATCGAACTCTGCTCGCCGACGCCGATGAGGCGCATCTTTTTTTCGTTGTGTTCGAGAAGATAGAGCGTGGTGCGACTCGATGAGTAGGTGCCGTTGCGCGTGGTCACTTCTTCACCGATGAGCACCGCTTGAAACACGCTCCAATTCCGCGGCGCGCCCAAGGGCATCGGCCACCACTTGCGCGTGCGAACGCTGCGCTGTTTGCGATCCAACATCACCACGACGCGGCGAAACGCCCGGCGGCCGGCGAACGCCACCGTGCTCAACCATGCCAGCGCCACCGCGCCCAGGATGATCAACGACAACAGTTCCGTTTTGTTCGTCGTCGTTTTGCCCGTCCCCGGTTCGTGCATGACCACGATGTAGACAACCGGCCCCACCACACCCGCCAGCGCGAACAGACCGTAAAAGAAAAAATCAAAACCGAGCGGCTGGGCGAATTTGAGTCGATCCGGATCGTGCGTCTCAATGCGCTTCATGATCGGAGCCCATTATATCCTCCCTCAAACCACACTATTTAGAAGGAAGCCACGTAAAACATGAACCAGACACAAAACACCACGACCGCAACACCGAAGACAATGCAGATCGAGCCGACCGTTCGCCCGGCTTTGCCATTGAGTCGCTTGGCGGACGACAGCATCAGGCCTTTCTCGGTGAAGCCCGCAGCGCCGATGATAATCGCCAACACACCAACTGCTGCAAAGATGAGAATCATGATCAACCTCCGGCAACGCCATCAACCCGGCGGGATTGTACCCATGGACTTACACTGATTGAATGATCCGGCTGACCGTCTACTTTACCGGCCACGTGCAGGGCGTCGGCTTTCGCTACACCACCCGGCGCGTCGGGCAGCGTTTCCTCGTGGCCGGGCAGGTTCGCAATCTGCCGGACGGACGGGTGGAACTGATCGCGGAGGGTGACCGCGCGGAGTTGACCGCCTTTGTCCACGCGGTGAACGAAGCGATGGCCGGCAACATTGTCAACCAGACCCAGGCGGAATCGGAAGCGACCGGCGAATTCGGTGAACCGCGGCGAGATGGGATCGTGATCGCCTATTGATCCACCCGGTCGATGCCCGATAATCAAGGCTCGCCCGCCGCATGACACGAATCAACGGTCCCCTTTTCCCGAATAACCGACAATATTGACCGGCCAATTTCCTGTTGTGAGCCATGCAATAACCCCCTTGTTGCCTCGTTTTTCCCTTGCGAGTTGAGGATGGATTCCACATCGCCCCCCGAGCCACTCGATCAGTTGCTTGCCCGAGCGGCCGCCCAGGGTGATGGCGATGTGACCGCTGATGCGGAGTCCGCGTGGCGCAAGATCATCGACCAATTCGCCCCGCGCGTGTTCGGCCTGCTCGTGCGGCAGTGCGGGGACCGTGAACTTGCCGAAGAGATCACACAGGCGACGTTTGTGAAGATCGTCGCGAACCTCGGTAAGTACGACGAGCAGGGCCGATTTGAGCCGTGGCTTTTCCGCATCGCCATGAACCGCCTGCGGGACGAGATGCGCCGGCGCAAACGGCAGGCCAAACCGATGGATATGACCGCCGCCAGCGGCGGCACGGAATCGGCAGCCGGCGGATCGAATGTCAGCGGAAGCCAGTGGGCGGCCGTGCAGGACAAAATCATCCGGCAGACCGCCGAGGAGAACCGCGACGATGAGGATCCGCTGGCGAAGATCAGCCGGGCGGAACAGGTGGAACGATTGCAGGCCGCCATCGCCACGATGAGCGAAGCCGACCAGCAGATCCTCCACCTGCGACACACAGCCGGCATGAGTTTCGCCGAGATCGCGGAGTCGTTGCAACAACCGCTGGGCACCGTGCTGGCACGCGGACATCGGGCGCTTGGAAAACTGAAAAACCTGATGATGGACGACGAGGAAAAAGAATCAGCCGATTCAAAAAACAAGAGTCAGACGAAAACGAAAAACAAAACCGGCCGCGAGGCGACCAGGACATCCAAACCATAAGAACCCTGAACGTCGCGACCGAACAACCTAGAATGCCGCAGCATCGTGTGCCTTGCACACCCAGTCCATGCAGGACACTCAAGTGAACGATCTACCCAACCAACCCGACCCCATTGCCATGAGCCCAACGGACGTGGAAACCTCACCTGAACTCGACAGCCTGCTCGACGAAGCACTGTCGCCGCAAGCCGTCACCGGCGGCGTGCCGGAAGGTCTGGCCGACCGCGTCTTCACCGCGACGGTGAATCAGTTGCCGTCGGCGCAGCGTGAGGCGGAGTCGGCTGTGATCGGTCGCATCGAGTCCGGTTCCACCACCAACCGCTTGCTCACCCTTCGGCGGATCGCGGCCGTGCTGGTGTTGTTTGCCTGGGTGGGCGCCGCGTATCTGATCTTCACCATCGTGAGTGATGCGAAGACCAACGTTCAAAACCTGGCGGCCGTGGAAGATGTGCTTGAGCACGTCGCCCGGACCACGCCGGAGTCGGCGGTGGTCGCGCCGGAAGTCGAACCGATCGATACTGCGCTGGATCAACTTGAAGTGGACATCGAACTGGCGGTTTCCTCCACGACCACGTCCTGGGAAGAACTGACCGCTGAGTTTGAAGCCGAACTGGACGCGTTGGATCCGGGCGATCCCGGCGCTTGAATTGAAGCTCTGGAAACCAACTGGCCTGCATGCAGTCATGAGCTATCCATCGACACAAGATCAATTCCAACATCGCGGCCGATCGGGTCGGACGCCGGGGCCTGCGCCTCGGTTTATGTTCGCGCCTGCATTGGCAATCTTCGCTGCCTTGTGCGTAACGGCATCGGCGTTTTGGGTCGGATCGTCAGCGAACGCAGCGCCGCCCCGATTCACGCAGGCACAGGTCCGACCGACTGACAAAGCCAAAGTCAGACCAAGTGACAAAGCGACCGACCGTGCCGGCGACAAGAAAACCGATCGCCGCGGCACAGGCAATGGTGCGCCGACGCGATTCAACAAGTATCGCCTGTCACCCGAAGAAGTGAAGACGGTGGTGGAACTGGTGGAAAAAAGCGACCCCGCGCTAGCGAACAAGCTGCGCCGGATCATGGTCGCCCTCGCCCGACGTCAAGCCGGCACGGACCGGCCGACGGCGATCGACAACCGCAAACCGCCACAGCAACTGACCGATGAACAGATCGCCGCGGCGATCGAAATATTCCGCGACCGCGACGTGGAACTGGCCGCGCGAATCGAAAAGGGGCTCAAGGAAAACCCTGATCGCGTACGTCGAATGATCGCCGGTCAGTGGGGTCGCCTTGAACGCATGATCGCCCTGAAGAAGCAAGACCCTTCGCTTTACCGCGCACAGACCAAAGAGATTCAATCGTCGTACAAGATGTACCGCATCGCCGCGGAGATTCGTCACGCCAAAC
>JANQKH010000803.1 GCA_028281215.1 Phycisphaeraceae bacterium
TGTGAAATCGCGAACGGCCAACCATCCGTTCTCAGCCGTGACAATCTTGCCGCCACAACGTCGGACATATTCGACCAACTGCCACGGGTCCAAGTCGACGTTGCCGAAGCGGCCCTGATCATCACGAATCACGGTCTTGCATTACTGTCGATCGATCGCCTGACCGATCGAGATGTACGAGCCTTTGAGCTTTGGTTCGGCCGGCGGCTCGCGGATCTCCATTCGGTGGCAGGTCGATACATGATGTCTACTCGACTTTGGGTTTACTTGGCTCGATCGGTCTACCATCAAAATCGGATTGAATTTGGCAGTTCGGTAGTCGCGCCCGCAAATCCAACACGCCATGCCTTGTGACTTTCGTCCCTCTTAACTCCAACTCCATGAGCGCTGTCAATGTTCTGAGGTGTTTCAGGTCGTCATCGGTGATAGGCACGGCGTTAAGGTTTAATCTTTGGAGATTTGTCAATTGGCCGATTTCGGGAGGTAACTGTTTGATTGGATTGATCCCGATATCGAGCCAGGTTAGATGTTTCAGATTCCCGATTTCCGGAGGCAGTCTTTCAAGTCGATTCATTCCCATGTCCAGAATGTGTAACTTCTTGAGATTGCCAATCTCAGCCGGAAGTGTTTGGAATTGCAAGCGACCGAGGTACAAACGCTCTAGGCTCGAAATCTGAAACACCTCAGGTGGCAATATGGGCAAATGATTTCCGGAGAGATTCAGATCAATCAGGCTACTTAGTTTGCTCATTTCCGATGGCAATGTCTTAATCTCATTGTTGACCAGATCCAGCATCGTTAGGTTGTTGAGTTGACCGATTTCCGGCGGCAATGTGTTGAGTTGATTTGTACCAAGATGCAACGTGCGAAGATTGGCTAATCCGCCAATCTCAGGCGGCAGGCTACGAAGGATGTTGTCGTTCAAATGAAGTGTCTGAAGGTTGTTCAATTCGCCAATAGACTCAGGCACGTTTCCCAAGAGGCTCCCAGAGAGATCAAGGTACACGCCATTGTTCTCGGCGCACGTTTTAATTTTTCGATTGGCTTGAGAAACTGGATCATCGGCACAACCGACTACCGTTAAGCCAAGGGCGAGCAATAACAACACGTGTTGTTTGTGGCACATGGGTAAAACCCCCACCAACAATTCATCCATCGACTTCGAAGTATCTTCCAATCCCTTATCCCGTCCCTGGTGCGTCGCCCAGTCCGTGAAATTCAGCTTGATCAGCAATGTAGGTCCGGGCCTGCCCGGACAGGAATGAAACGCAACGTAGCAAGTGTGACCGCGGTGGCCGGGCCCACTCGACTGAGTCGCCAAATTGCTCTCTACTCGAAATCCGAATATATCTTGCAATCAGGTAACGCTTGTTGCAGGTCTTGGATTCCTTCTTTGGTGACTTTGGTATTGGAGAGTTCCAAGGCGGCTAAGTTCTTTAGCGGTTTGATGTATTTTAAATCCTCATCTGTGATTGGATTGTCATTCAGGAACAGAGTCGCCAGACTCGACATGTCGCCAAATTCATATGGCAGAGAACTGATTTGGTTCTCTTCAAGCCTCAGGTCTATGAGTCGTGGAAGCCTGTAGAGTTCCGATGGCACTCGCTTCAATTGGTTGCCGCTCAAGAACAGCGATTCGAGTTTCGTAAGGCGGCCGAATTCAGGCGGCAATGAAGTCAGTTTATTTCGAGCTAGGCTTACGCTATTCACATGAACAAGTTTTCCTATTTCGGCAGGTAGAACAGAAACATTGCTGTCGGATAAATCCAAGGTCGTGACGCCGCTCTTCAAGCATTCTTCAATTCTTGCCACAGCGACAGGATCGGGCGCCTGTTTGATCGGCGTTGGCGATTCGGAATCCGGGGTTTTCGCGACTGACCCTTTAGGATCAACCTTAGTCGAGTCCTTCGGGACTTCTTGGTTGTCGCCGCCGCCACAGCCCAATAAGAAAGCGAGCAAGACGAGGATCACATGAGGACGTGGATTTAACATTGAAAATGCCTCCATAATTTTCAAACTCCTAGCTTCTCTCAAGCCCCTAGTTTTGTAGGTCCGGACCTACATAACTCAAATCCCCAGCATCAATTGGTCCATCAACTTCGAAGTATCCTCCAACCCTTTGTCCTTCCCTTCGCGTGTCGCCCAACCTGTGAAGTTCAACTTTACCAACTCCTCGCGCACCTTGTCCCAGTTCACATCACCTTCACCCAGTCGGCAGAAGCCGTTCTTTTTGCCCCAGTCTTTGACGTCGAGTTTGACCGTGCGGTGGCCGAGGATGCGGATCCATTCGTGGCTGGGGGCAAATTTTTGCATGTTGCCGATGTCGTAGTACGCGCCGACCCACGGGTGGTCGTAGGCGTCGATGTAGTCGCGGAACTTTTCGGGGTCGTAGCAGAAGCCGTTCCAGACGGTTTCGATGAGAATGCGCACGCCGAGTTTGGCAGCCGTCGGCAGCACCTTTTTCACCTGTTCGATCGAGCGATGCCAGACGTGGTCGTGGGTTTCGTTCGGGCCGGTGACTTTGCCGGGCACGAGCAGGACGGACGATCCGCCGAGCGCGGCTGAACGTTTGACGGCGTTCTCCAGGTTCTGCCTGGCTTTCTCGCGCGTGGCGGGATTGGGATCGCTCAGACGGGTGCCCCAATGTCCGCCGTTGACCAGGCCGTGGATCATGCCGCCGGTTTTGGCCGTCGCTTCCCGGTACGCCGCGGCGTCGTTAGGATGTCCGGATTCGACGCCGTGATAGCCCAGCGCCTTCAATCGTTCAAAAAACTGCAAGGGCGTTTCGCCCTTCCTTTTGCCGCCTTTGAGGGACTTGTAAATCTTGCCGTAGAGCGGTGAATTGGGCGCGACACGGGTTTCCGAACGTGCGAAACTCTTTGGCGACGCGACCAGCGTGCTAGCCGCGACGGCGCCGGATGCGACGAGAAGATTGCGGCGGGTCAGGCTTCGGCAAGTCAGGCGAACAGGCGATTCAGACATGGCGTTTCCTTCTTGGTAGGTGTGAGTAGCTCCAGCGAGTATCTTATCGTGAGTGGCTATGGATCGGTCGTCTGCGTGCCATGGCTGGCTTGTCCAGCCGTGAAATCAGCGACCAGCGCATGGCTGGACAAGCCAGCCATGGCACACGCGAATATCAGTTGCACAGTCATGGCTACCCGCCTGCGCGGGTATGACGATCAAACGCTGACATTGGAAGGAAAGTCTTCATGCTCCCGCGCCCCCTGCCGTTGCTGGTTCTTGTTTTGCTCGCTTCATCGGCGTTGGCCGATCGCCCGCCGAACATTGTTTACATCATGTCGGACGAGTTGGCGTATTACGAGCTCGGTCACATGGGCAACCCGCACATCAAGACGCCGCGGATTGATCGCATGGCCAAAGAAGGTCTGCGCTTTACGAGTGCGCTGGCCGGCTCTCCGGTTTGTGCGCCGTTGCGTTGCAATTTGATGACCGGCAAACACGCGGGCCACGCGTCGGTGCGCCGCAATGATGGCGGCACGCCGTTGCGCGCTGATGAGGTGACCATCGCCACAATGTTGAAGCAGAAAGGCTACGCGACCGGTGGGTTCGGCAAATGGGGTGCGGGCGGGCGCGGGTCAACCGGTGTGCCGGAGAAGCACGGGTTCGACGTGTTTCTCGGCTACTACGATCAGGTGCACGCGCACAGTTTTTATCCGCCTTACATCATTCGCAACAGCAAGGAAGTGCCGCTCGAAGGCAATGTCGGCGGTCGGTCCGGCAAGACCTATTCGCACTACATCATTCACGATGCGGCGATCGATTTCATCAAGAAAAACAAGGACAAACCGTTCTTCTGCTACATGCCCATCACCCCGCCGCACGGGATGTTTGACATTCCACACACCGACCCCGCTTACGCGCAATACAAGGACACGAATTGGCCTCAGGATGTGAAAAACTACGCGGCGATGGTGTCGATGGTCGACCGGCAAGTCGGTGAAGTGCTTGACCTTTTGAAAGAGCTCGGCCTCGAAGACAACACGATCGTCTTCTTCACCGGTGACAACGGCGGTCAGGATCGGTTCCGCAGCAAGGACCATCCGCGCGGTTTCTTTGGGCCGAACGTGAACCCGATCACCGGCGTTGAATTTCGCGGCGGAAAAGGCAATCTTTATGAAGGCGGCCTGCGCATTCCGTTCATCGTGCGCTGGCCTGACAAGATTAAAGCCGGTCGCGTCAGCGATTTGATTTTCTATCAGCCGGACATCATGCCGACACTGGCGAAACTCACCGACACGAAGGCGCCCAAAGACATCGACGGCATTTCCATTCTGCCCGAACTCATCGGTGAACAGGCAGCCGGGCACAAATTGAAACAGCGCGACATGCTTTACTGGGAGTATGGCAGCCAGATCGCGGTGCGCATGCATCAATGGAAAGCGATTCGCCCGAAGGCCGGCGTTAAGTGGGAGTTGTATGACCTGAGCAAAGACGTCAGTGAAAAGCACAACGTGGCTGATCAACACGCGGACAAACTTGCGAAGATGATCGCGTTTGCCGAAGCGTCGCACGAGCCGGAACAGCCCGGCACTTACACTAACCGCGAAGCGCACGAACGTGACCGCTGGGCGAAATGGGGCACCGCGAAGGACAAGCCGAAGCCGCGGCAGAAACCCAAACCGAAGTTTGGCAAGGTGCATAGCCTTTCAACGAAGAACGCCCTGCCGAACAAGGCGTGGAAGATCGCGCACGTCAGCAGTGAATCAGCCGGCAACAAAAAACTGGCCGTTCACGCGATCGACGGCGACCCGCGCACACACTGGCACACCAACTTCGCCGGCAAAGTGAACGCCCATCCGCACGAACTGGTCATCGACCTCGGCGGCGAACACACGATCAAAGGATTCCGTTACCTCGCCCGTCAGGACACCGGTTGGAACGGCGCGCTGGCGCAGTGCGAAATCTATGTCGGCGACTCGAAGGACAACTTCGGCAAACCGGTGGCGACGCCTACATTCGGCAAGATCAAGAAGGAGCAAACGGTCACTTGTAAACCGATGAAGGGGCGTTTCGTGAAGATTCTCGTGTTGTCGGAAGTCGACGGCAACCCGTGGGCGTCAATCGCGGAGTTTGGTGTGGTTGGTGAGTAATTTGAATTGCCGCTGTTGTGCGATTCGCCGATACAATGGTCAGATGCTTCGTGGTTCGAACATCATCGCCCTGCTTCCGCTTTTCGCCTTGTT
>JANQKH010000809.1 GCA_028281215.1 Phycisphaeraceae bacterium
ATGATCAGTCATCCTTGATCTTCAACAACTCCTTCGCCGTCCACGCCGCGCCGCGACCCTTCGTCGCCGCCCGCGCCTTGGCGACGTCCGCGGGTTCAACCGGGTCGCCGCGGTGCTCCCAACTTCGCCGCGCGTAAGTCAGCAGCCCGGCGATCTGTTCATCGGTCAACCCCTGCACGGGCGGCATTTCCATGTTGTACGTTCGGCCGTGCACTTCGATCTCACCCGATAGCCCCTGCAACACAATGCGAATCACACGCTGTTTTGATTCGAGCAGCCACGGCGAATCGAGCAGCGGCGGTGCCTTGCCCTCCTCGCCCAAGCCTGAATCCAAGTGACACGACGCGCACGTCTTGGCGTACAACGTCTTGCCGATCTCAAACCGCTTCTGCTGCGCCGCGGTCAACGGCTCCAGCGGCGGCAACGGCGGCGGCGGGGCGCCCCACTTGATGAACTGACCGATATTCTCCGCCTGTTCACGCAATGATTTGTCAGTGTGTTCCGCCAGCGCGAGCATGCCCTTCGGCGTGGTCTTGTAATAAATCGGTTTCGGCCGACGACCCTTGCCCAGCGCCACGTCCGCGACACCGTCCAACATCGCCTTGCCGCGCCACGCCGTCGCACCTGATTGCTCGGACGCCAATCCGATCAACCTGGCTATGCGATGCGCGTTGTATTCTCGCGTCACACACTTGGCTAAGTCACGAATGAACGAGTCGCGGCCGCGATCGTTCTTGCTCCAGTTCTCGTCGGCGAGCAGGCGTTGAAGGAACTCCAGCTCCCGGCCTTCCAAACCGTTCAACACTGCGGCGCGCACCTCGCCGCTGCCCGCGTGTTTCAACAACATCGCCCGCGTCGCCTGCCCAACGCCAGGGCCTTTGATCTGCCCGAATGTCAACGCAAGTTGCCGCTGCACCTCCACGTTTTTGTGATCGATGCTCGCCATCAACCCGTCGATCAACTCCTGCTGATCCATCTGCTCATTCGGGTCGGCGGAGACAAACTGAAGCAACGGCTCGCTGATGCGCATCGCGTTGACGCGCACCTTCACATGCGCGTCCTGCACCGCCTCGGCCATCGCGAAATAGTCAAGCGATTCAAGGCCGTGCAACGTCCACATCGCATGCAGCCGGGCGAGATGACTCTCATGGCTGGTCGCCATCTCTTCAAGGTCGCCGACGATGGAAAGATCGCCGCGATCGACGAGTACGCGCTGCGCCGTATCACGCCACCAGCCATTCGGATGCGCCAGGAATTTCACCAGTTCCACCGACTTCTGCTTCGACATTTGCGGCCGCGTGTGGTTCACCGGCTTCGCGGTCGACACGACGCGATAGATCCGGCCGAGCCCGATCGGTTTGTCCAATTTGCGTTCGAGGATCTGCTTGCGCAGGAACGTCGTCACGTACACCTTGTGCTGGAGGATGCCGCGGTACATGTCCACGATGTAGAGGCAGCCGTCGGGGCCGGTTTCGACGTTGATCGGACGGAAGCGTTCATCGGTGCAAGCCAGGAATTCACGCTTGCCCCACTTGGCATCGTCGAAGCTTTTGTGATGGGCGCGGAGCGAACCATCATCGCGTGATTCCATGTCAAAGTAAGACACGACGTTGCCGGAAGGCTCCGGTACGAACGCATCGCCGACGAAACCTTCGGGGAACTGATCGCCCCGATAGATACCCGGCCCACAAGTCGCCGTGGTGCGGCGGAGTCGGCCCTTGTCGTCGAGCATTTGCGGCTGATAACCACGGTTGATGCCGGGGTTCACGCGAATCGAAAACACGTTCTGATCGGAGGCGATGGATCCGCCGCCGCCCACTTTGCCGTCGTAGTTTTTGTTACCTGCGGTGTACTGCGTGACCATGCGGTCGGCGGAGAGGTAACTCGAGTTGGAGTTGTGATACAAGCGGCCGTAGTTGTCCATCGACAGGCCCCACTGTCCGCGGCCGATGGATTGCGTTTCGATGATCTTCGGCTGACCGTCTTCAATGACAAACTTTAACCGCTTTGACGACTTGGCGTTGTAGCGCCAACCATCAAGGTGGCGGCGCAGTCCGTTGTCTGTGTGTTCGACCGGCCCCTGTCGCGCGTAGCTCTTGTGTACGGCCGTCTTCTTGTCGCACTTGAGGTCGCCGTCAGTGTCCTGGCAATACCACAGCGTTGGCGGTTCGGCGACGAGCACGCCGCCTTTGACCAGCGCGATCGCGCGCGGCATTTGAAGTTCGCCAAGAAAGACCGTCGACTTGTCCATCCGACCGTCACCGTTGACGTCTTCAAGCACGACGATCTGGCCGTTACGCACGTCTTCGCCTTTGCCGTCAACATTGGGCATGTAGCCACGCATCTCAACCGCCCACAGGCGGCCGTCCTCATCCCACGTGATGGCGACCGGATCCTCCACCAACGGCTCGGCGGCAACCAGTTCCAATTTGAAACCCGGCGCAATCTTGAACGTGTCCAATGCCTTGTCCGGCGGAACGACCGGTGCGGCGGGCACATCCATCTGCTTCCAGACCTCCGGCTGATTCTTGTTGCCCCGATCACCCCGCTGGGCGAACGTGGGGCCGGCGGAGCCGACAGGAAAGACAAGGCCGAGCATCAATACAACAAAGACAATTCGCATGACATTTGTACCTCTGGAAACAGCGTCGGGTTGTCCCGACGCAAACTTGACAGTGCAGGAAGCCGTTCAGCCCGGCCCCTCACGTGCGGGCGGCGGTTCAGGGGCAAAACCAGGTAATTTAACCCTGACACCCTGACCTCACCCCCTGACATCAATACACGGCCATAAACCTCTTTCGTTACTAAACATACATCATGTCTCAGGGTTTTCCCTCTGACGTCAGGGTTATTCAACCCATGTCGCGTTCGCGGGCTGTAAACCCAGTTTTTTGCCAGTATCGCGACTGACTGCCCGGTTTCAGACGCGTTCGAAATCGTGAGCGTGGGGATCATGACTGAACCCTCGGCCGATGACACGAAGCCTGACTGGCGTGGCGATCGGCCAACCCCGTACGATACCATATTTTATCCTAACAATCAAATCTGCATTCCAATCGATTCGCTGGGTCGGTCCGCTGGGCGGGGCGCGCCTGCAAACCTGGATGCCGGTTGAACCTTTCAATGCAGTCGGCGGTACAATCGGCGATCCGCACTCGACCCGACTTTCACACGGACTCACGCCAAGCTTCGGAGAAGCCCATGAAACTGTTGACAACCCTACTGGCTGGTTTCGTTTTTTGCACGATTTGCATGAGCACGTCGGCAGCGACCTACACCATCGAAATTGAACCGCGCGTCAGCGGCAAGAATGTGCCCGTCCAGGCCGGGCTCAGCGTCGGCGAAAAGATCACTGTCGATCAGGCCAAAGCCCTGGAGAAAACCGGCCTCGTGCTTCAACCCGGCAACATCCCCGCCCAAGCGGTCACCAGCGGCTTCGGCGACAATGTCCATTTCGTCACGGTTTACTGGATTGATCCAGCGCTCGAAAAAGGGAAGACCAAGAAGTACCAGGTCGTGCAAGCGAAGAAGACTGACCGTCCTGCCTTTGTGTTCAAGGATGTGAAGGACAAACTCGGCGAACACCGCGATCTCTACCACGGTGATCAACCTGTGCTGCGTCACGCGTTCTTGAAATACAACCCTGATGACCACTTCAACACCTACAAGCACTTTCATCACCTGTACGGCTTCCACGGCGAAGGGTTGATCACCAACGGTCCCGGCGCGATTGAGGATCACAAAAAGGCGCGCTACCCGCACCATCGAGGCCTGTACATCGGCTGGTCGAAAACCAAAACCAAAGCCGGCCAATACGACTGGTGGCACTGCCGCAACGTGTCGATCCGACATCGCAGCCACGACAAAAACCATGGCTACAACTTCGCCGGTCCGGTCGTCGCGCAAAGTATTTCATACGCCGACTGGTGCGACCCGGAAGGCAAACCCATCATCAAGGAAAAACGACGGGTCACCGTCTGGCGCATCGCCGACGGCATGCTCGCGCTCGACTTCGGTTTCGGCCTCGACAGCGGTTATAAGGGTGGCGATGTGGAGTTCAACGGCGACCCGCAACACGCCGGCTTCCAGTTTCGGCCCCACAACGATGTGACCAAGTCGCACAGCCAATACATCCGCCAGGCCAGCGCCTCCGGCGGCAAGGGCGACGTCTGGAAAGACTGCCGATGGATCGCCAATCAGTTCACGGTCAAAGACAACAAGTACGTCGTCGTGCATATGGATCACAGCAGCAATCCGGGCACGATCGACGGCCGAACGGTCTATTCCACCCGCAACTACGGTCGCTTCGGCGCGTACGCGCCACACACGATCAAGGACGGTTCATCCCTGCTGTTGTCCTACCGTGTGCTGGTGATCGATCCCAAGAAACACACGGATTTGAGCGTAAAACACCTCGAAAGCCTGTACCAGCAATGGCTGCATCAACCGCGAACGTCGATGAGTCCGGGTTGAGTTGTTTTTTTAAGGAAGCCAAGAGGCCGCGAAGGAGATCGAAGGCAAACCGGCGTCGGGTGATATACGGAACTTCACCACGTGCTATTTCACCAACGATTGTTGACCGATTGGCGTTGGAAGATTGCGTGGTTGACGGCGGCCACTGTTTTCATTCTTGGTCCCTACATGTTGCTGCAACGGTTTCGCGCGTTCGATGCGCGGACGCTGCCGCTTTCGGTGATCGATGAATGGGCGGGCTTTGCGCCGGGTTGGGTTTGGATCTATGTGCTTCAATATGTTCAGGTTCCATTGCCGCCTATGTTGGCTTTGTCACGCGAAGCCATGAAACGGTACCTGACCGGGTTTGTCATCATTGGAATTGCGGCGTTTGTGGTGTTCTTCTTTTATCCTGTGGAAGGCCCAAGGCCGACGGTCGCGCAGCGCGAGTCGGGGAACTGGCTGTACCGCCTGCTGGTGGCGATCGATCGGCCGGGCAACGCGTTGCCTTCGCTGCACGTGGCGTTGATCACGTACTCGATGTGTTTCGCGCACCGGCTTTCGTTTCGCCCGGAGCATGCAACCGCGCGCGCGGGGTGGCTGGTGCTCGGCTGGATCGTCGTTGCACTGATCACGTGGTCAACGATGGCGACAAAGCAGCACTACTTCGTGGACGGGCTGGCCGGCTTCGTGCTGGCAGTGGCGGCGCACCTGGTGGTGTGGCGGTCGCCGGCGTTC
>JANQKH010000838.1 GCA_028281215.1 Phycisphaeraceae bacterium
CGAAGCCGGCAACGATCGCCCGCGCCGCGCCGCCCGCACCGATCACCGCCACGCGTTTGCCGGCCAGTTCGCCGCGCTCGATGTTCAGCCCGTCACACACGGCATCGAGCGCTGCGGCATAGTCGGTGTTGCATGCGTAGAGCGATTCATCATCGCGAACGACGAGTGTGTTGGCGGCGCCGATCTGTTTCGCGAGCGGTTCAATCTCACCGCCTTGTTCTTCCACGAATCGGAGCAGGTTCTCTTTGTGCGGGATCGTCACGCTTGCGCCGCGAAAAGCGCGGTCGGGCAGATCGTTCAACCAAGTGGCGACCGTTGCTTTGAAGTGTTCATACTCCGGTGGGATCGGCATCGGCAGGTACACGCCGTCAAAGCCGGTTTCGTTGAACGCGGCATTGTGAAACGCGGGGCTCAAGGAATGGCCGATCGGATAGCCGATGACGCCGTAGAGTTTCGTCGTTGGTTGTAATTTGTTCCAGCGAAAAAGGTCGTACAGATCGGTGATGGTGGGTTGGCCGATGGCGGTGCCCGCGCCGGGTTCGCTCGCGGCGAAGGTCAAAAAACCCGCATATTTGGCGGCCAGCACGCGGCTGGGAAGGCCCGTGTCGCCCATGCACAGCGCGATCGTCGGCTTGGGGTTTTCCGTGCAAAGCCGAAACGCCTCGGCATTGTCGCGCAGGCTGCGACTTTGCCAGGCCAGTTTCATCACCGCACACGCCGACGACGCCGTCATCGCTTCGATGCGTTGATAGAGGTCAATCGGCCGCGACTCAAAGTCATGCGTCGAAAGAATCAACTTCGTCGGTGTCGGCTCAACCTGACCGGGATGCTTCACGAAACGTTTGATTCCCCGTCGAAAGTCGGCTGACCGCTGGTAGGCGACCAGTTCGACATCGATCAACGCCGGCTTCACCTCGCCGCTGCACGCCGCTTCAAACACCGCCAGTCGATGCGTGTCATCGCCGTCATACTCGCCGCCTTCCCAGCGTGGGCGGCAGGTGACAATGCAATCGCCGTTGGCGCGTTCGACCAGTGCCGGCAGCGCGTCGAGATCATCGGTGAACCGGTCCACACGAAACTCAACCATATCCGCGCCGAGCGCCAGCGCCCGATCCGTCGCGGCCAGCGCTTGGTCCAACGATTCCACCACAATGGGAACAACCAGTTTCGCCATGAAGGTAGATTAGCATTTGCGGAGTGACATGTCGTGAGCGGCAGGGTGTTTCACAGGGCATTCAAACCCGCGCGACTGGTTCCGGTACGCGACCCAACCAGCGGTCGGCATTGGCGAAACACCACGCGCGGAACGCCAGCGTCAACCCGCCGTACCACGCGAAGTTGAGGAACACCAAAGCCGTGGGATGCATGCCCAGTTGATCCACGTCGTCGAACTCAGCAAAGGGAACGATGGTCATCGGGCTCGACAACGTCATCGCCACACCCCAGCCGTCACGGATGGAACTGCGTGTGAACATTTCAAACATCGCGAAGAAAATGATCGGCGCCAGGCACCAGGCAACCAGTGCGCCGGTAGCGGCGATGATTGCTTTGGCCTGCGATTTCATGCGCATGCCGATCATCGCACTGAACCACGCGACCATGGGCAGGTAGACGAGG
>JANQKH010000869.1 GCA_028281215.1 Phycisphaeraceae bacterium
GGTTGAACTGGCGATCAAGGACGCGCGGGCGTCGCTGGCGGATGTCAAAGCGGTGACCGAAGACGTGCGTCAGCGCAGCGGGCCGTGGTTTGATCGCATTGATTCGATCACCAAACAGACGGATGAAGTGCTGGCGGATTTGAAGACACTGGTAAAAGAGCAGAGCCCGATCGTGGGCGAAGCGATCGGCAATATTCGCGACGTCACGAAGATCGCCAAAGAGAAGACGATGAAACAGGTGGAGGAAACGCTGGCCAAGGCGGACCAGACGATGGGCAACCTGAAGAAGGCGAGTGAGCACATCAAGGAAATGGTGGTGGGTCAGCGTCCGGTGCTGGAACGATCATTCGCGAATTTTGAGTTGACATCGGCACAGTTGAAACTGGCGGCGATCGAGGTACGACGGTCGCCTTGGCGGTTGCTGTATGAACCGGACGACAAACTTTTGGAAACGGACAACCTTTATGACGCGGCGCGATCGTTCGCCCTGGCGGCGGAGACGCTGAACTCGGCGTCGCTGAGCCTGCAGGCGGTGGTCAAGGAAAACCCGAACTCGCCCCAGATCAAGGGGATGGTCAACCATCTCGAAACATTGTTCACCAAGTTCAAGGAAGCGGAGGACAAATTCTGGAAGGAATTGCGCGATACACCGAAGGGCGGAAAGGAGTAGCGCGGCTATCGTGCTGATATGAAAGCGGAACCGCCGCGATTCTCATTCAGCACGGAGCTATGGCTTCCACGCCAACCAAGTGAGGTTTTTCCATTCTTCGCTGATGCATTCAACCTCGCACAGATCACGCCGCCTTGGCTTGGGTTTCACGTGATCACACCGGGACCGATCGACATGCACGAAGGTACTTTGATTGATTACAAACTTCGGCTGCGCGGGTTACCGCTGCGCTGGCGGACGGAGATCACGGCGTGGGAACCACCACACCGGTTCGTGGACCGGCAGATCAAGGGACCATACCGCACGTGGATTCACGAACATCGCTTCGAAGCACAGGACGGCGGCACGCTTTGCACGGACCACGTGCAATATGACATGATGTTGGGTCGGTGCATGGATCGGCTGCTGATTCGGCGGGATGTGGAGCGAATCTTTGCGTACCGGCAGGACCGTCTGCGAACGTTGTTTTCCGAAGATGGTCATGCGGCTCCCGACTGATGGCTGTTCATCCATATTTTCCCTCAAAAAATGGATGAATCCGCGGACGGGTGTGTTATCCTGACACCCGGTTTCAACAATCCTTGAATGGAACTTGTCCGACGATTACGGATTGATGTTCACATCAGGGCACAGCGAAACCGTTAGAGTTGGATGGTTGCGCGAACCGGCTGCGACGGCGTGTCAAATCGCAGCGTAAACCGGCGGGCGGGTCGCGCGTCGAAGCATGACCATTCAGGCCACTCACAATTAGAAGCAGGAAACAGAACATGATGCACCTCACCCGTGGATGGAGCCCGTTGCGTGGGGCCGAAACCGGCAATGGAACAATTGGTCGACCGTGGAGTGCCAAGGTCGTTGCGTTCAGTCTTCTGGGCGTGTTGACCGTGAGTATGCTCAGCGCATCCTTGGCGCAAGCGCAGAACGAACCTTGCGATTCCAAGGACAACCCCAAGGCGGAGGTCGATCCGGCGACGAAGCATCTGATCGGCGCCCATGGGTTGTATGGCCGCGGGTTGTTCAAACTGGCGGCAGGCGAATATGCATCATTCCTCAAGAAATACCCAGAGCACAAGGACGCGACCACGGCGACCTACGCGATGGGCATTTGCGAGTATCGCCTCAAGCGGTTTGACGATGCGACCAAAACGCTCAGCACGGCGCTCAAGGATGCGAAGTTTAAGGAGCGGGCGGAATGCCTGGCAGTACTTGGCCACTGCTATCTGCAATTGAAGGAACATGAGACGGCGCTCAAAACGTTTGACGTGTTGCTGAGCAAGCACGGCGAGAGCAAGTTCGCCGAGGGCGCGGCGCTGAATAAGGCGCAGGTGCTCTACATGCTGGACAAGAAGGACGCGGCCAACATTGCGGCGCAGGCGTTTGTCGATAAGTTTCCCAAGTCGGGTTATCGCGCGACCGGGCTTTACACGTTGGCCCTGACGCAACATTCGCTGGGCAAGTTCCAACAAGGCGCGACGTCGCTGAATGATTTACTGGAGAACCATAAGACGTCCCCTTACCGCATCGATGCGACGTTGTTGCTCGGCCAGTGTCAGGAAGGGTTGAATCAGCTTGACCTGGCGGCCAAGAGCTACCGCGCGATGCTGGAGATCGCCCCACCAGCGCGGCAGCCGGAGGGTTTGTACCGGCTGGCGGTCGTGTTGCACAACACGAAGCAACACAAGGATGCGATCACGCAATTGTCGACTTTGCTGTCGAAGTTTCCCGAGAGCGAGTTCGCTCCGCCGGCACAGATGCAGTTGGGCAAAACCCAGTTTGACGCCAACAAGTTGGACGACGCACGGAAGTCTTTGGAGAAGGTGGTCAAGAACGATGAGACGCGCGGCAACGAAGCGAAGTATTGGATCGCCCAGTGTGACATCGCGGAGAAGGGTTACGCGACAGCGATCAAGGCGTTGGATCAGTTGGCGAGTGTGCAACCGGCAATGCCGAACGCTGATGAGATCGACTTCTTCCGCGCGGTCTGCCGTATGCAGCTTGGCGAACATGCCGACGCGGCCAAGGCGTTTGGCGCGTTCCGTCAGAAGTACGACGAGGATGAACGGCTGACCGAAGCGGCGTTTCACCAGGCGTTCTGCCTGCACAAGCTGGAACAGTTCGACGAAAGCTCAAAGCTTTGCCAAACGGTTAAGGCGGGCGACGAAGCCTGGCACAACGACGCCGACCGACTTTGGGCAGAAAACCTGTTCCTCACCGCGAAGTACGAACAGGCGGCGACGAAGTACTCAGCCTTGCAACAGACCGCACCGAGCGAAGACGACAAACGCCAATTCGCGTGTCGGCTCGGCCAGTGTGCGTACTTCTCCAACCAGTTCGATCAGGCGGCGCAACTATTGGCGAAGGTGTCGAACGACCCGGCGATCGCCAAGCACAATGAGTTGCAGCGCGTGATCTTCCTGCACGGCGACGCGTTGTTGCAGACCAAGCAATACGCCCAGGCGATCGACCCGCTCAAACGCTATCTGGCGATCAACAAGACTGATGAAGAAGCACGGTTCAAGCTTGGATTGGCACAGTTGCGCAATGAAGATGAAGCCGGCGCCCTGACGACGTTTGACCAGGTCGCGCAGGGCAAGACGGATTCGCCGTGGGTGCAGCGTTCGCTTTATGAGTACGGGCAACTGACGTACAAGCAGAAGCAACCGGGCAAAGCCGCATCGGCGTTGAAAAAAGTGGTCGCCTCGAACGCGCCGCAGGAGTTGGCGGCGCCATCGATGTACCTGCTGGCGTGGATCGACTTTGACGCCAAGAAATATGACGACGCGGCCGCGGGGTTCAAGGCGATGGCGTCGAAGTATTCCGGCCACGAACTTGCCGCCGATGCGGTGTTCCAACAGGGCGTCAGCCTGGAACAATCGGCGCAAACGACGATCAAGACCGAACAAGCCAACGCGAAAACGCAGCAGGCAATCGATGTGCTCAACGCGTACGTTCAGGCGAACAAGGATGGCAAACACGTCGCCGATGCCCGACACCTGATCGGCAGCGGCTATGCTCGGCTCGGCAAACACAACGAAGCGGTGCGCGAGCTGGGCGCTCTCGCACAAACCAAGGCCGGTCGAACCGACGCCGTGCTGTACGACCTTGCCTGGTCGCAACGCGCGCTCAAAGCCAACGACAATGCGATCACCACCTACCGCGCGTTGCTCAAAGAGTTCCAGCAAAGCAAACTGGTGACGCCTTCACAAATTGAATTGGCGGAACTGCTCTACGAAAAGGACAGCTTCGACGAAGCGGCGAAGCTGCTCGAAATCGCGCTGGCGGACCCCGACGGCGACCCCGCCACGCTCGCCGCCGGCCGGTATCGCCTTGGATGGTGCCACCTGAAACTGAAGAAGCCCGGCCTCGCCGCCGCCGCGTTCGCTGCATTCGCCAAAAACAATCCCAAGGATGAACTGGCGCCGTCGGCACTGTATCAAGCCGGCATGGCGTTCCGCGAAGTCGGCAAACTCAGCGATGCCGCGACGCACTTCAGCACATTGACCGCGCAACATCCCAAGGCCGAGCTTGCATCAGTCGGCATGCTCCGCTTGGCGGAAACGCAATCAGAGGCCGGCGAGTATGAGAAGTCCGCGCGGTCCTACACGCAGTTCGTCAACACCTTCCCCAAGAGCGAATATCAACATCTCGGCCTGTTCGGTATCGGCTGGTCGCTTGAAAACCTCAAACGCTACGACGAGGCACGAAGTTGGTACGTCAAGACCATTGAAGCAACCAACACCGTCACCGCCGCGCGGGCGCAGTTCCAGATCGGCGAAACGTATTTCAAACAACAGAATTACGAATCGGCCGCGAAGGAACTGCTGAAGGTCGACATCGTCTACGACTACAAAGAATGGTCCGCCAAAGCGTTGTATGAAGCCGGTGTCTGCTTCGAGCAACTCAAGCAGCCGGACGAAGCGCGCAAGCAATACGAACACTGCATCAAGACCTACGGCGACCAGGCGGCCGCCAAGCTTTGTGAAAAACGCCTCGCCGCCCTGCCCAAGAGCGGTGAATGAAACGAATTTGAGATGTCGGATTGCGGATTTCGGATTGGACTCGAACGCCGCATTCCGCCCTGCCTTTCCCTTTGGAGATTTGCTTCATGCGACAGTTCAACCTGTTCTTCCAACGCGTGCCCGTCTGGATGGTGGTCGCGTTGCTCGTCTGCGTCGTCGGCTTTGCGACGTTTGGTCAACCTCAGAACAACGGCGGCGGCGCCGACGCGAAGAAGGTCGCCGCCGACATCGTGAATACACTCGTCGAAGACGCCGAAAACGACGGCAAGATGTCCTTCATCGAACTGCTCGGCAAAGGCGAATGGTTCATGCTGCCGATCGGCCTATGCAGCCTGCTCGGGTTCGCGATCATCATCGAGCGTTGCGTCGCGCTGCGGCGGTCGGCGATCGTGCCGCCGACGTTCCTGCCCGGTTTGACCAACCTGTTCCAAACCAAAGGTGATCGCGAGGCGGCGCTGAACTACTGCCGTGAAAGTGACGCGCCGATCGGTCGGGTCATGGCGGTCGGCATTCGCAAGATGTCGCAGGGCGTCGAAGCCGTCGAGCAAGGCATTGAAGACGCCGGCGCCAATGAAGTTATGAAGCTTCGCCGCAACTTGAAGATTCTGTTCGGCACCGCGTCTGTCGCGCCGATGCTCGGCCTGCTCGGCACCGTGTGGGGTATGATCGAATCCTTCCAGACCGCATCGGCCGAAGGGCTCGGCGGCGGTGATGCGGCGCAGGGCTTGGCGGGCGGCATCTACGAAGCGCTGGTCACGACCTTCGCCGGCCTGTGTGTCGCGATTCCCATCCTCGTCTTCTACTACTACTTCCAGGGCAAGATCGAACGCATCGTCACCGACATGAATGACGTGTCCGAGGAGTTCATCGAACACTACATGGCCGAGGTCGATCCCAGCACGCTGCGCGAACCAGTGTTCATGGAACCGTCTACCGCGCAGCCGCAACCAGAGTTTCAACCTCAACCTGTCGCCCAACCGGAACCACAGATCGCACCGCAATACGCGCAACCCGGCGTGGCGACCATCGTGCCGCCCGGCCCCACGCCGACCGGTTGATCGAACCGACCTTTGCACGATTCAGAACAACAAGCAACCCACAAGGGTGACATGCACCCTGGAGTTTCAACCCGATGCGAATCCTCGAAACAGGTTCATCCAGCGGCGACGACGAACAGGTCAACTTAATGCCGTTGATCGACATGGTTTTCCTCCTGCTGATCTTCTTCCTCGTTGCCACGACGATCGCGCAGGACGAGCGCGACAAGAAGATCAAGTTGGCGATCACGGGTGCGCCGGCTGCGCTGTCCGATCCGCCGCAGATGGTCGTGATCAACATCCGTGAGAACGGCGACATCCTCGTCAACGGTCAACAGAAATCCCGCGAGCAGTTGCAGGGCATCCTCCGCAAAGCCAAAGCCGCCAGCCCGCCGCGCGATGTGCTCATCCGCGCCGACCATGAAAGCAAACACCGCTACTTCGCTGACGTGGTCGACGTCTGCCACAGCGTCGGCGTTGCGGCAATCAATATTGGCTACGTGCACGATCCGACGAAGAAAGAGTAGGAAGGGACCAGGGTTCAGAGATCGGTATTCAGGCAGGATGGCCTGACCTGTGTCCGATCCGCCAACCCTGCTACCCAAACCGTGATCCCCGGATCCTATCGATCAAGGATGGAACCATGACCAATCCTACAACGTCCACCGAGTCCACTGAGCAGACTGCACCGGCCGACAAGCCCCAACGCGTCTGGGTTCGCAATATCTGTGTGACGATTGTGGTGTGCATGATCGCGATGGCGGCTGTGGGCTGGTGGCTGCTGGGCGGCAAGGTCTGGACGGACGATCAGACCATCCGCATCGCTGACGGCGACGCCAATCTCCGCAACGTGCTGTGGACGCCGCCCAAGAGCCTCGACAACTTTGAAAAGCGGCTCGCACAACTGGCGCAACAGAAAGACGCCGTCGATCCCGACGAAACGTTTAATACGAAGGACCATGAATACGAACCGGCGATCTCACCCGACGGCACGGAGATGTTTTTCGTGCGCGGCCTGCCGGGTCCGACCGGTAAGAAGAACGCCGACATCTTGGTCAGCTACCGACGCAACAACCAATGGTCGAAACCGGTCAAACTTGAAAACGTCAACAGTGCGTTCAACGACCTGGGCCCGCGACTCTCCGCCGACGGTAATTACCTCTACTTCTACTCCGACCGCGAAGGCGGCTTGGGGATGTACGACATCTGGGCGTCCAAGCGCACTGCTGAAGGCTTCGGTGAACCGTTCAACCTCGGCGCGACCGTCAACAGTCCGCACAACGAATACAATCCCGCACCCAGCCCCAACGGCCGACTGCTTTTCTTCGCGACCAACCGTCTTGCGGCCGCGAAGAACCCGGACGGCAACCGCTGGGCGGCCACCATTCGCCACAACCCCTCCGCCACTGACTACGACCTGTTCGTCGCGGAAGCCGATGTCAACGCACCAGCCGACCCCGGCGTTGGTTTCACCGCCGCCGTTCGGCTGCCCGTGATCAACAGCGATTTCCACGAAGGCGCCTGGGCCC
>JANQKH010000881.1 GCA_028281215.1 Phycisphaeraceae bacterium
CCTTGTCCGACGCCGACACCTGCAAAATGCCGTTCGCATCGATGGCGAATTTCACTTCGATCTGCGGCATGCCGCGCGGGGCAGCGGGGATATCTTTCAAATCAAACTGCCCGAGCGTGCGGTTATCCTTGGCGAACTCGCGCTCACCCTGCAACACGTGAATCGTCACCGCCGTCTGGTTGTCCGCGGCGGTCGAGAAGACTTCCGTCTTGTCGGTCGGGATGGTCGTGTTGCGCGGGATGAGTTTGGTCATCACGCCGCCGAGCGTTTCGATGCCCAGACTCAATGGCGTCACGTCGAGCAGCAGCACGTCTTTGACGTCGCCTTCCAGCACGCCGCCTTGAATCGCAGCGCCGATGGCGACCACTTCGTCCGGGTTGATGCTCTTGTTCGGATCCTTGCCGAAGATGTCCTTGCAGATTTCCTGTACCTTCGGGATACGCGTCGAACCGCCGACGAGCACGACTTCATCAATGTCGCCGGCCGACAGGTTCGCATCTTCAATCGCTTTGGTAACCGGCCCACGAATGCGATCGAACAGGCTTTCGCAAATCTGCTCGAACTTCGCGCGGGTTAACGTGATCTGCAAGTGCTTCGGGCCTTCCGGCGTCGCGCTGATGAACGGTAGGTTCACGGTTGTTTCCTGCGTGGTCGACAGTTCACACTTGGCTTTCTCCGCCGCTTCCTTCAGACGCTGCAACGCCATCGCGTCGTTTTTCAGATCGATCCCTTCCTGCTTGCGGAACTCTTCCGCCAGGTAATCAATCAGCGCCTGGTCCCAGTCGTCACCGCCGAGGTGGGTGTCACCGTTGGTGGAAAGTACTTCAAACACACCATCGCCGATGTCGAGGATAGACACGTCAAACGTACCACCGCCGAGGTCAAATACGGCGATCTTTTCGTTGGTCTTTTTGTCGAGGCCGTAGGCCAGCGCGGCGGCCGTCGGTTCGTTGATAATGCGCTCAACCTGAAGGCCAGCGATCTGGCCGGCTTCCTTGGTCGCCTGCCGCTGACTGTCGTTGAAATAAGCCGGCACGGTGATGACCGCTTTCTCGACCTTTTCGCCGAGGTAGTCTTCAGCAACCTTCTTCAATTCCTGCAACACCATCGCCGACACTTCCTGCGGCGTGTAGTCCTTGTCGCGCACTTTCACCTTCACCAGTTCATCGGCACCGCCGACCACTTCGTAGGGCACGTGCTTTTCTTCCGACGCGACTTCAGCGTGTCGACGGCCCATGAAACGTTTGATCGAGTAAACCGTGTTTTTCGGGTTCGTCACCTGCTGGTGCTTGGCGGGTTGGCCGACCAGGCGGTCACCTTTGTCGGTGAAGCCGACGATCGACGGCGTGGTGCGGCTGCCCTGGCTGTTGATCAGCACCTTCGGCGCGCCACCTTCCATGATGGCGACCACACTGTTCGTCGTTCCCAGATCGATTCCAATGGTTTTGGGCATAACTGTGTTCCTTTTGATCGGAGGGTCTCTTTCCACTCTGGGGCCATGCAGGCGCACGGTGATCCGGAGAATAGCGAGGCAAAGTAGATGCCACCGAAATCAGCGGGAAAACGGCCGGAAAGAGCCTTGGGCGAGGTTTTTTTGCTGCCCGGACGGGTTCTTCGTTGTGTTTTGACCTGCCAAATTGACAATGCCGTACTGTTGGAGGCTTAGGGTGTTTGGACGGACCCGCGACGATACATTGCAGTTCGCGGGGCGCGCACAGATGTGCTCATTTCGGCGCGCACAATCGTGCATGTCCGGACATGGGGGGTGTCCTGGGCCTCCGAAAAGTGGATGTAAGTCATTATCGTTCATTACGTTAACCTCATGTCCGTGCTAGATGTCCGGACGTCCGGCCTCGATTTTTCGCCCCAAAACGCGGGTCACTCTGTCCGGAATCATGTCCGGAACGTGTCCGGACATGTCCGGCGGACATGAATTGACGATGTTTGTGCGCACAGACTTCGTCACGAAGCACAGAGTCGGCAACCTCGTGCCCCATCCGAACCCGGACCAACCTTGAATACGCAATCGCCCGAAGCACGCGGCTTCCGCCAACGTGCTTTGAGCCATCGCACGCTTTCGATGACCGATTCAATACAGAAAACCTCCGGTGCAAGACGTGCCCGCACGAAGCGCGCGGGAACGGCCCATTGTACTACAATTCCGAACAAAATGCGAGTATGGGTTTGTGGGTCAGCACGTGAACATTGTGAATCCGGCATCGGACGGCTTCAAAACACGGTGAAAACAGGATGTTTTCTGATTTTTCCCCGGAAAAACTACGCTTTTTTCGGTGGAAAGCGTCCAAACCCCTAGAAAACCCCTGCGTTTTGCTTATATTCCCGGCGTCACGGATGGATTTGTTTCCCCTCCATCAATCTTGAACGCCTAAGGCAAGGAGAGCTCCATGGCCAAGAAAAAAGCTGCCGCTGCTAAGAAACCACCGACCAAGTCCGAAATCTACAACGCCGTCGCTGAAGGCGCCGGCCTGTCCCGCAAGGAAGCCATCGCCGCTTGTGACGCGCTCACCGAGGTGATGACCAAATCGCTCAAGAAGAACGGCGTGTTCAACCTGCTTGGCTTGGCCAAGCTGACCGTCGTGAAGAAGCCGGCCGTCAAAGGCGGCAAACTGGTCCGCAATCCGTTCACCGGCGAAATGGTGCCGCAGAAGCCCAAGCCGGCGTCGAAGAAGGTCCGCGTCCGTTCCATGAAGAAACTGAACGACAGCGTGTGAAACGCCCGCGGCGCTAAGCGTGAATGACCGCGCACGACTGTGCACTCCGTTCCGCGCTCAAGGCCATTGACCTCGCCGCATTGCTCCGATCTCACCGTACGATCATTCCGTGACACCACAGAACCCCCGGCACCGACGTGTCGGGGGTTCTGTTATTTGACCCGTCGGTGATGCGACGCATGTGATGCGAGTGAGAAAGAAACAACCCCGCCGATGATGGCGGGGTTGGTTGTGGTTGTTGTTGGTATGTGTTGGACTTGGGGTTATGCCCGTCGACGTCGCGAAGCGAGGCCGGCCAAACCGAGCAGCGCCAGTGTGGCGGTGGTCGGTTCGGGAATGAAGCTGATGTTGATGTTGTCGATGTCGTGGTTGTCGTTAAGGCCGCCGGTGCGGGCGCTGAAACCGATGCGGGCTTCATACGCCTGCGCGCCGGTGATCGTCACGTTGGAGAACACGTTGATATTGTTGGCAGCGCCAAAGACGTCTTCGACAATGCTCACGTTGGCGATCATATCCGGGCCGTCGTTGCGAATGTCGAAGAACAGCCGATTGAACAGGTTGTTTTCCAGATCGAGAGTTCCAGTCAGATCGACTTCGGCAATCTTCGAGCCGTTGAAGTGAAGGCTGACACTGTCCTCGCTGAGGTCGCCGCCACCATTGTCGTGGGTGTCGAGGCCGATGGCGATGGAGTTGGCAAGGTTGGGTTCTTCGTTGAAGAAACCGACAGCGCCGGAATTTCCAAAGGTCGCGGTGTCAAGGATGGCGAAGCCGATGCCGTCTGCGCCATTGCCGCCGCCGCCCATGCGGAAATCAAAGCTGCCGGAGTAACCGCGCGGAACAACGGGGTCGGACAGATCAAACACGACAGTATTCGCCTGGTTACCCACACCGTCGTTGGCGATGCGCATGAAGTTGCCGGACGGGCCGCCCCCGAGCACAACAGGGCCCGGTGCGGTGTTGTGTTGCGTGGCGGTGAAGGCTGTCCCGATGTTGTCGAAATCCTGGACGGTGGCGCCATGGACTTGCACGGTGATAGCCGCGCAAGCTATCAATGCGACATAGCTCATTCGGTGAAACATGTTGATTCTCCTTACGAATCCAAGTGGTTTGTTTGCCCAATGACGAAATGGGGTTGGCTCTTCATCACTTCCCCAAGCCCCATGCGCGCGTATGATAACCAATTGGGACCAATGTACCAAATTCTCATGGATTTCTTGCTTGGGCGATGGGGCGGTTGCTGGAACGCAGGTGGTCGACACACTTTCGGCCTTTGGGCGATAATTTCTGTTGTACCTGTAAGTCGCTGATTTTAATTGGTTTACTGGATGTCTCGCCGCGGCCAACGCGACCAACCAAAGACCATCACACCGACGACGAGCAACTGGTATCCGGCGGCCGCTTCGATGCGGATGTGTTCGATGGTGACGCCGTGGATGGAAAGTTCGGGCAGGTAAAGCGGGGCGATGGCGATAACCGGTAACGCCATGGACCAACCCGGCGATCGGCGGTTGATTCCGCCGACCGAAAGCAGGGCGGGAAACAGCAGGCCGAAGCCGATGGCGTTGTGCCAGTCTTTGAAGATAAGGACGGCGGCGCAGGCGATGAGCCAGAGGGCGCAGAATTTGTTAAAGCCGGGCATCATGAGTGAGGTGCGGCCGGCGAGGCGATCGCTGTGTTTGTACATCTGCCATCGTTGGAACAGGGTGAGGATGATTGCAAGCATGGCGGCGTGGAAGCAGGGGCCGGCGGTTGATGATTCGGTGCTGCTGGTAAACCAGGGTTCGCCTCCGAAGATGACGGTGACGACGCCGACGAGTGAGGGAATGAACGCGGCGGCGACGATCGTGGTGGTGAGCAGGTCAGCAGTGGTGCGCAGGTGAAGGGCGGACATGACGCCTTGCCAGAGGATGGGTAATCCGCCGGCCCACATCGCCCAGCCGACGAGGACCATTTCGATCAGCCAGGGGTAGAGCATGTTGCCGGCAGATTCGCCGCCGCCGACGGCGAGGACCGGCCCGATGTAGTGCAGGATGATGGCGGGTAGGCCGAACACGAGCGATTGCGCGAAGCGCGTGCGGTATTCGTAAATCATCTGTTCGCGCAAGGCGGGCAATTCGTTTTCGGCAATAAATGATTTGCCGGCGCGGTCACGAATTTCAACGCCGAACGCGCGGGCAATCGCACCGGCGCGAGCGACATCCCCCTCGTTTAGCGGGCGTTCGCCGATCGCCACGTC
>JANQKH010000898.1 GCA_028281215.1 Phycisphaeraceae bacterium
TGCCCTGGCAGCCGAGGTCCATCCAACCCATGTCGTCGATCATGATCAACAACACGTTGGTCGGCTTGGCGTGCGCCGCCGTTTGAAGCATTGCGAGAAAGAGTCCGAATGTGATGAGGAAACGAATCATGCCGATATCGTAACGCCTTCCCCATCGGTTGATCTTGGGTTGTTCGACAATTCTGCATGGCGAATGGCGGCGTCGCGGTAAGCTAAGTGTTTCCCATGGAGCCATGCCATGCCGATCGTTACCCGCATGTCGTCTCATCAATTCACGCAAATGTTATCCGTGGTCGCCTTATTGATCGGCCTGATGCCGTTGCCCACACTTGCCATTGAACCCGTGCTGCCGGCCAAGACGCAAGTGCTCTCGAAACTCAAGGCACTCAAGCCCAACCACGGCCTGCTGCTCGGCAATGCAAACGTGATCGGCGACTTCAACGACACCGCCCGCCGTTACAACCTGCATAGAACCGGGCCGCGCGGGCGCGACTTCACCATCAAGATGTGCTGGGCTCCGGAACGCAAGCGCGTGCTCTTCTGCGGCGCGAACCACGGCGTGCCGCATCGCTTAAATGACGTGTGGGAGTTTGACCTGCCTTCGCTCACCTGGGTCATGCTCTACGCACCCGATTTACCGCGCGGGTACGGGGATCTGGGCAAAGACGTCTCCGATGTCGAATTTAAGGACGGTGTGCTTGTCACCAAGCGCGGCGGACCGGCCGTCATCGCGCACACGTGGTGGGGGCTCACCTACGATCCGCGTCACAAAGCACTGCTGTTTATGAACACGTGGGTCACGAAGCGCGAACGCGCCGTCGAACGGTTGGGCGGCGATCCATCGAAGCTTTATAAGGGCCCGCCGCTTTGGGCCTTTTATCCCGCCGAGCGAAAGTGGAAAGCGTTCAAATCACCGAAGCCTTACCCGCGTGCAATCTTCGGCGGCATGCTCGAATACATCCCCGACCTTGGTGGTTCGGTCTGGCATGCCAACAACTGGCAGATGCGCGCCACCTGGTTGCACGACTATAAAAAGAACACATGGAAAAACCTCAACGTCAACGGCGGCGGCAAAGCCTTTGAAACCGCCGCGCCCAACCCCGAACAGATTGGCTATTACGATCCGAAACGGAAGATCATCGTCGTCCATCGCCATTACAACACGCACCACTTTGATCCCAAAAAGAACGAATGGGAAAAGGTACTCACCGGTGACAAGGAAGACGGCCGCACACCCTACGGCCACGACGCACGAGCCGTCTTCTACCACGACCCGCGCAGCGGGCATGGATTGCTTGTGCAGTTTCAAACGAACACCATTTGGTCGTACCACCCCGATGACCGTCAATGGACAAAGCTGAACCTGCAAGGCGACCCCATGCCCACCGGCAAAAAACGACTGGCGTATATCGACCCAGCCATGAACGTGGTGGTCGTCATTGAAGGCGTCAAGGTATGGGCATATCGGTATCGGTCGTGAAGGCAACGCTCCACGATTTCTATCTTGGACGCAAGTGAATCGAATGGATCAGGAGATTAATAATGGAGCCGATGGGGATCGAACCCACAACCTCTGCATTGCGAACGCAGCGCTCTCCCAATTGAGCTACGGCCCCGCTTTCGGGTGAGAAACTATATCGACCTGAACAGGCGATAGCAACAAAACCGTTGAGGCATGGGGATTCACGAGCATGTCGGCGATGTGCGTTCCTCCCTGTACTTGAAGCATTTGCGTCGCGTTCTGCACGCCAGTAGGATTTTCGTCTTGCGATCGGCTCGATTCGCGGGCCGGCTGAATCAAGTGTGTCACCAATCCACAAATCGCCCAATCTTTGCATGCATGTGGTGCTATTGAGGAGCGACAGTTTGTCTGAAACGCCCCCGACCAACGATTCCAGAGAGCCGGCTGCCGACGCGCCGGAGGCGACTGACCCAGGTCCGGACATGCAGTCTGACGCTGTCCGTGAGTGCTTGCGGCGATATTGGCGGTCCAACATCTGCATCATGGCAGTGTTGCTGACCATCTGGGCGATCGTGGGGCTCGGTTGCGGCGTGCTGTTTGCCGACGCGTTGAACAAGGCGGGCAATATCGGCGGATACCCGATGGGATTCTGGTTCGCCCAACAAGGCAGCATCATTGTGTTTGTGTTGCTGATTCTGATTTACTGCATTCTGCTGAATCGCCTTGACGCCAAGCACCACAAAGAGTTGGAGCAGTTGAAGAAGAACGGGGGGCAGTCGGCATGATGGAATTGCTTTCACTGGCCACCGAAGCGGGCAACCCCGGCGGGGCGGACAACGCGTCGCAGGTGAAGAACTGGACGTTTGTGTTCGTCGGCCTGACATTCGGACTGTATCTGTTCATCGCGTGGCGAGCGCGGGTGAAGGACACGCGCGGGTTTTACGTCGCCGGTCGGGGTGTGCCCGGCATCGCCAACGGCATGGCGACGGCCGCCGACTGGATGAGCGCCGCGTCCTTCATTTCGATGGCTGGGATCATCTCCTTCGCCGGTTACGCCGGTGGGCAATATCTGATGGGTTGGACCGGCGGGTATGTGTTGCTGGCGTTATTGCTCGCGCCGTACCTTCGCAAGTTCGGTCACTTCACCGTGCCCGACTTTGTCGGCGACCGGTTCGACTCCAACGTTGCGCGCATGGTGGCTGTCGTCTGCGCCATCTTTGTGAGTTTCACTTATGTCGCGGGTCAGATGCGCGGCGTGGGCATTGTGTTCGCGCGGTTTCTCGAAGTGGATATCACAGTCGGCGTGGTCATCGGCATGGCGATCGTGTTTGTGTACGCCACGCTCGGCGGCATGAAGGGCATCACCTGGACGCAGGTCGCGCAATACTGGGTGCTCATCACCGCATTTTTGATTCCCGCCATTGCGATCAGCATCAAACTCACGGGCGCACCGTTGCCGCAGGTCGGCATGGGCAGTGAACTGACCGGGCAGGGCGTGCATCTGCTGGACAAGCTGAATGAGATCAACACCGATTTAGGTTTTTCAAGTTATACCAACGCGTTCGGCATGGAAGGCGAAAGCGGATTCAAACTGTTGAATATGTTCTGTGTGACGCTCGCCCTGATGGCGGGCACAGCCGGCCTGCCGCACGTCATCGTTCGTTTCTACACAGTGAAGAACGTGAAGGCGGCGCGTTGGTCGGCGTTCTGGGCGTTGTTTTTCATCGCGTTGCTCTACCTGACCGCACCGGCGACGGCGGCATTCGCACGCTACTACATGATCGATAGTGTGCAGGGTAAGACCGAACAGCAACTACCCAACTGGTTCAAAAACTGGGAGAAGACGGGCCTGATCCTTTGGCTCGATGATGGTGACGGCAAGGTGCGCTATTCCAAGCGGGAGGACAATGAACTGTTCAACAAAGGGCCGCTCCCAGCGGATCTGAGTTGGGACAAGTTGACGAAGGAACACGAGGCGTGGGTCGCCAGTAACAAGGAGAAAGGCGCCGACGCGCGGCAGGTGCTGCGCGATCATCCGAAGATCAACGACACGACCTACGGCAAGTTGGCCGGACCGGACCGTGACATCATGGTGCTCGCCACGCCGGAGATGGCGGAACTGGCGAACTGGATTGTGGCGTTTGTCGCAGCCGGTGGTTTGGCGGCGGCCTTGTCCACAGCGAGCGGTTTGTTGCTGGTGATTTCATCGAGTATCGCGCACGATGTGTACGCGCGCATCATTAATCCCGAAGCGACAGAGGCCAAGCGGTTGTTGGTCGGCCGGACGGTCATCGGGCTCGCGGTGGTGGTCGCCGGGTTGTTCGGCATCTTCCCGCCGGGTTTTGTGAGTCAGGTGGTGGCGTTCGCGTTCGGCCTGGCGGCGTCGAGTTTCTTCCCAATCATTGTGCTTGGGATCTTCTCCAAACGCGTGGGCACGATTCCCGCCGTGTGCGGCATGATTGCCGGCATCGGATTCACCGCGACGTACATCATCGGCAACATCTACGGCGATATGACGCCGTGGTGTTTCGGCATCGCGCCGACCGGCATCGGCACCGTTGGCATGGTTGTCAACTTCGTGGTGACGTTGGCGCTGACCGCCGTCTGCCCGCCGCCCAGCAAGAAAGTCCAGGACATGGTCGAAGCCATCCGCGAACCGGAAGGCGCCGGTTTGGCGGTGGACATCGACTCTGCGCCGGAGCATTGATCGGCTCGATCGTCTCTGTCTTCGCTTCGGGCGCGGTCGGATCACGAATTGAACTTTGACGCTGCGACTCTATGATGCCGCTCCGAACCCGGTGCGTTCCGGCGCAGGGCAGTGTTCCAATTGCTCCAAATTGCCCAGCGATACCGAATCGGAGCGGTCCGAATGCTCGCCGGCGCGTTGGATGGCGTTCACCCCGAACGCGATCCTGAACACAATCAAGAACACCCATACCCAAACGAAACACGCATCATGGCACGCATCAACGACAACTATCTGAAACTTCAAGCCGGCTACCTGTTCCCGGAAATCGGCCGGCGGGTCAACGCGTTCGCCGCCGCCAACGAAGGCGCCGACATCATCAAACTCGGCATCGGCGACGTGACCGAACCGTTGCCGCCCGCGATCATCGAAGCAATGCACAAGGCCGTGGACAACATGGCCGTGCGCAAGTCGTTCAAGGGCTACGGCCCGGAACAGGGTTACACGTTTCTGCGCGAAGCGATCGTCAAGCACGAGTATGCCTCCCGTGACTGCCCCGTCGACGCCGACGAGATTTTCGTCTCCGACGGCAGCAAGTGCGACACCGGCAACATCCTCGACATCCTCGCGCCCGGCAGCGACAACACCATTGCTGTGTGCGACCCGGTTTATCCTGTTTATGTTGACACCAACGTCATGGCCGGCAACACCGGCGACGCGAACGATCAGGGTCGGTACGACGGTCTGGTTTACCTGCCGATGACCGCGGAGAACAACTTCACGCCCGACCTGCCGGACGAAAAGGTTGACGTGATTTACCTGTGTTACCCGAACAACCCGACCGGCGCGGTGGCTGATCGCGCCACGTTGGAAAAGTGGGTGCAATACGCCACGGAGAACGATGCGCTGCTGCTTTACGACGCGGCGTACGAGGCGTACATCAATCCCGATGCGGCCGACATCCCGCACTCCATCTATGAAATCGACGGTGCCCGGCAGGTTGCG
>JANQKH010000907.1 GCA_028281215.1 Phycisphaeraceae bacterium
TTTTTGACATGGTATTGGATCGTCGATCGGCATTTTCCGTGTTGCTCGGCGATGTCGGACAGCCGTAGCCCGTGTTCAAAGACTTGCTCGATCAGAAACCGTTCCTGCGGCTTTAGATGTTGCGCCAGCGAGAGAATGTGATCACTCTGCGATCGCTGGCCGGCCCGTCGGCTCTGATCCTGGTCCGTGGCGGCGGCGAGGCGGTCGGCAGATCCAGCGGTTGTCGGTGAGTTCAACATCAGTTAGAATTCTCCTGAAAGTTCAAATGTATATTAACAAAAACCGTCCGATAGTTCAACATTTATTGAACTGACGTCGGCCCGTTGTGGAAAGGTGGAAAACATGAGGGCAATCGGTCAGATCGTCCGCGAACGGCGCGAAGCGCTGGGTTTGACCCTCGCCGCCTTGGCCGAGGAAGTGGGCTCGACCAAGAGCTATCTGTCCATGATTGAAAACCACCGTGTGACCAATCCCCCTTCCACGCAGTTGCTCACCGGCCTGGAGCAGGCGTTACACATCACCGGCGGGGAACTGCAACGCGCCGCCGATTGGGAGAAGACCCCCGTACACGTTCGCCAACAGTTGGAACACTTTGCCGACACCACCCGGCAGGCGCAGGATTTGCTCCACTGGCTCAAGGACGCGACGGGCAAACGCAAGGAAGGCGGCCGAAGCTTGGACGCCCTTCATCGCAGCGGACAGTTGAGTCGGCGAATCAATCGCTTCCTTAAAGAGAGTGGTGTCGAAGATGGACAATCCTCTGGCGATTCTTCCGACGCCCCCACCGATGACAGCGTGACTACTTCTGAAAAGAGCTCATCCGTTGATGCACACATTCCCATTCGCTACCAAGTGCCGGTGATTAATCGCGTGGCGGCGGGCTATCCGACGGACTTCACCGATCATGACTACCCGCGCCGCATCGCGGACGAATACATCGCCGCGCCTGACGTGGTGGATCCCGATGCCTTTGCCGCGCGGGTCGTGGGTGAATCAATGGAACCGAATTATCGGGAGGGTGACATCGTGGTATTCTCGCCTGAAGCAGCGTTCGAGAGCGGTTGCGATTATTTCGTTCGTCTTGAACCGGACCATGAAAGTACGTTCAAGCGCGTGTTCATCGAAGGCGAGGGCGGTAGCGAAACGATTGTATTGCAACCGTTGAACGCGAAGTTTCCACCGCGAGTGGTCAAGCGGGAAAACGTGTCGGGGATGTACCGCGCGGTGTGGCGGATGTCGCCGTTGTGAGGTGGTGTGTCATGTCTCACACAAAGGCGCAAAGACGCGAAGTAGGGGAAGAAAGAAGAAAGAAGATTGAGGCGTGGCGTGAAGCAGGCCAATGTTGGAATGATTGCCTTGGTTGGGAGGATCAAAGCTGCCAGTTCTGATCGTGTTCAACTTCTCTCTGCATCTTTGTGCCTTTGTGTAAGGTCTATCAATTTGCACCTATTCATCATCGCGGCTCACCAAGGATCGGCCGAAGTTGCTGTTGGTGTTGTTCGAGCAACGCGTCGGCGTCCGTGTAGTCAACGTTCTTTAACTGCATGACCAGTGCGTGTTTGACCCGGCCGTTGGCGCGATCGAGCAGTTGCATTGCATCATCGCGCGGCAGGTCACACTGTGAAACAAGGATACGAGCGGCGCGGTCGCGGAGTTTGGCGTTGGTGGCGCGCAGGTCGATCATCAGGTTGCCCCACGTTTTGCCCAGACGGATAAATGCGCCGGTGCTGATCATGTTGAGTGCGAGTTTGGTGGCGGTGCCGGCCTTCATGCGGGTCGAGCCGGTGACGACTTCCGGGCCGACGGGCAACTCGATCAGGTGATCGATGTCGGTCTGTTCATCGTCGGTAAGTTGGAGTTGGGCGCGCGACACACAGCAGAGCAGGGCGGTATTCGCGCCACAATGTTTGGCGAGTCGGATGCCGCCGCGCACGTAGGGCGTTGTGCCGCCGGCGGCGATACCGACGAGTGTATCGCGCTCGCCGAGTCCGATGCGTTCGAGTTCCATCGCCGCGCCGTGCGGATCATCCTCCATGCCTTCGCTGCTCTTGCGCAGAGCACTGTCACCGCCTGCGATGAGGCCGAGTACGTGGTCGGGATCGCTGTGGAAGGTTGGCGGGCATTCGGAAGCGTCAAGGACACCAAGCCGACCGGACGTGCCGGCGCCGAGGTAGATCAGCCGTCCGCCGTGTTGCATGCGTTCAACGATCGAATCAACGAGTTGCGCGATGGCGGGAATCGCGTCGCGCACGACGCCGGCGATGGCAGTGTCCTGGTCGTTGATCACACGTAGTGCGTCTTCGGTGGACAGTGTGTCCAGGTTGGCCGAGGCTGGGAGGCGTTGCTCGGTGAGCAGGTGACCGCGATCTTGCAATTTCGGATTGTTCGATTTCGGATTTCGGATTTCGGATTTTGGATTTGAATTGCGGTCAGCCATTTCTTGTGTTCTCGTTGTGAAACAAATCCGAAATCACAAATTCGAAACCCGAAATCAAACGCCTGCCCATACGCCGGCGACGCCCGGTTCTTTCGCGCCCGTCACCTGCGACAAACTGATCGGCACGCCATCTTGCGACAATGCGCCGAGCACGGCAAACCCCATCGCTTCACGCGCTTCGCAGGGGATGCC
>JANQKH010000911.1 GCA_028281215.1 Phycisphaeraceae bacterium
ACGGTTGACCGTTGCGCATGCCGATGTTGTGCACGTGGACCACGTTGGCATGATTCAGCGCCGCCAGCGCGCGCGCTTCAGCCACCGTTGCTTCAACGATCTTTTTGTTATCGCCTTCGCCTGGGTGAAGCAGTTTGACCGCCACCCATCGGTGAAGCGTGGTGTCGAGCGCTTTGTAAACCGTGCCCGCAGCGCCTTTGCCGATCACCTCAGTTACCTGAAGCGTGCCGAGTTTGCCGGGAACGTTGGTGACCTGCTGGCAATGAGGGCAACTGATGTTGACCGGCGGATCGGCGGGAACTTCGTCCGGGTCGATCATCCCGCCGCAGTGATCGCATTTCAATTGCGCAAGTTTGTCAAACTCAAACGCCATGGGTACTCGTCTTCCCGGGGCTATGATGGTTGGCGATGCGGCCGAGTGGGGTAATCGTAAGCCGACACTCATCATATCACAGATCGCCTGACTTGGGGCCGGTCAGACACAAGTTGCGCGCCGGTCATTTGGCACAGACGGACAAATAGGGAAGCCGTTATTCGTCATTCGGTGGCGTGGGTTTGCCCGGAGGATTGGCGCCTCGACGGGCTTGAAAGAATGCCTGTAACACTGTGGCGCACCGGTCGGCTTCCACGGAACGAATGACCACCATTCGATGATTCAACCGCACATCCGTGCATATTTGATAGAGCGTGTCGACGGCGCCCATTTTGGGATCCGGTGCACCGTACACCAGCCGCGGTATGCGGGCGTTGATCAGTGCGCCGGCGCACATCGGGCAGGGTTCGAGCGTGACCGCCAGTGTGCAGTCTTCGATGCGCCACGACGCCATGTGCCTTGCGGCGTCGCGCAGGGCGAGCATCTCGGCGTGGGCGGTCGGATCGCGATCGGATTCGCGAAGGTTGTGCGCCTCGGCGAGGATGGTTTCGCCGCGATAGATCACCGCACCGACCGGCACTTCACCGATCGCCGCTGCTTGCTCGGCCAACTCGAGCGCGCGCGACATCATGGCGACATCGACAGGCGTGGGTGTGGATGCATCGACGGACATGGTGGTGTTGTACACTCTGGCGCGATGAAGATCATCTGCGCGCCGGACAGTTTCAAGGAATCGCTCAGCGCGAAAGCGGCCGCGGAAGCGATGGCGCGCGGCGTGCGCAAGGCGTTGCCGGGGGCTGTGGTTGATATCTGTCCGATTTCGGATGGCGGTGAGGGATTTGTTGACGCGATGGTTGCCGCCATGAACGGTCGGTACGAGCACGTTCGCGTTCCCGGGCCTTTGCCTGACATGACCGTTAATGCAAGAACGGGATTGATCCATCAAGCGGCTGAACGAATGCAATGGACGGCGGTCCTGGACATGGCGTCGGCGGCGGGCCTGGAACTGATCCCGCCCGAGCTACGAAACCCTTTGCGAACCTCCACGTTTGGTTTCGGAAAGCTTGTGCAGGCGTGCTATTACTGCACGCGCCTCCTGATCGGCATCGGCGGCAGCGCGACCAACGACGGCGGTTGCGGTATGGCGCAGGCGCTGGGTATGGGTTTCTACGATCAATCCGGTCGACGGATCACTGAACCATTGACCGGCGGGATGCTGCACACGATCGCTCGTATCGATCCCAACGTGGACGGACTTCAAGCGAGAGTAAGAAACATCACCGTTGCCTGTGATGTGACTAATCCGCTGACCGGACCCAATGGTGCGGCCTATGTCTATGGCCCGCAGAAAGGGGCGTCTCCACGAGACGTGGAGCAACTGGATCAGGGGTTACAACACTTGGCGCGGATTGTCCGCGAACAGTTGGATATCGATGAAGTGGACACGCCCGGCGCGGGCGCGGCTGGCGGACTGGGTTACGGGCTTATGGTATTTCTCTGCGCGAAGTTGATGCCCGGTATCGACCTCGTTCTCGATACGCTGCGATTCAATGCCCGTCTGACGGGCGCCGATCTCGTCCTTACCGGTGAAGGCAAACTCGACGGCCAATCGCTGTCAGGGAAAGCGTGTCTCGGCGTTGCCCAGCGCGGGAAGGTGAATGGTGTGTCAACCATCGCCCTGGTCGGCGCGGTCGGTGACGATGTCGAGCGAACGTGCGACGCCGGCCTCGATGCCTATCATGTGATCGGCGAGGGGTTGACCGTGAAAGAGTCGATGGCACGCGCGGCCGAGTTGCTGGAAGCCGCGGCCGAACGCGTCTGCCGTGAAAGGTTCGGTGCGACATGAGCGTCAGTTTCACCAACAAAGCCATCGCCATCATCGCCGAGGATCGCATCCGCGAAGCGATGGAGCAGGGCAAGTTCGACAACCTGCCGGGCACGGGCAAGCCGCTTCGCGATTTGGACGATCCGGTCGATGAATTCTGGTGGTTGCGAAAATGGTTTCAGCGCGAGCGGTTGAACGAAGTCAAGCGCGCCGATGCAAAAGCTGAAGCGCGCCTGAAGTACCAGGAATTGAACGAACGCAACTCTTAAAGCACGGGGTTAGCCAACCCGTGTCATGTGTCACGCCCATCACGCGACACCGCCCCTGCGCGGGTCGGGCGCTGCTTGCACTTCCATCAGCCGTTTCTCGTACACCGAAATCACATCCTGCCGCCGCAGCGTGCCGATGACTTTCTGCGGCTCCGCTTCATCGACGATCGGCAGCTCCTCAAACCGCTCCTGCGCGAAACGTGTGATCGCGGATGACAAGTCGAGTTGAAGCGCCAGCGGTTCAACGTTCGGTGTCGCAAGGTCCTGCGCGACCGCCAGAAGTCCGACCTGCCCCTCGTAAAGAAACTGTCGAATGTCCTGCAAACTGAACAGGCCATAGTAGTTGTCCTCTTCATCCACGACAGCAAAACTCGTTTGCGTCGTGGTGGTGACCAGCTTCGCCAATTCGGTCAGGGGTGTGCCGAGCCCAACGGTGATGAACTTACGTTCCGTTTTTGCCAGCGCGTCGTGCACGGTCATGCCTTTGAGCACATCGACAATGAAGTCCGCCCGATGCGCCGGCGAATCCAGCCGCGAACTGACCTGTTCTTCGTACAACGTCCATCGCCCCTTCACCAGATACGCCAGCGCACACACCCACATGGAAGGCAGCAGCAGCACGTAACTCGCGGTCATTTCCGACACCATGATCAACGTGCTGACCGGCGTGTTGGCCGCAGCGGCGAAAAAACTCGCCATGCCGAGAATGGCGAAAATCACAATGTCCGTTGGCGCGACCACCGTGGGAAACAGTTGATGAAATACCGTGCCAACCACAGCGCCGAGCGATCCGCCGATCACCATGGATGGCCCGAACACGCCGCCCGATCCGCCGGACCCGATCGTCAATGCCGTGGTGGCGATTTTCCCGATACCGACCACCAGCAGAATGCCGATACCGATGCCGGCTGTGCCGGATTCCAGCACTTTTTGAAGGAAACCATAGCCGAATGACAGCACGCTGAGTGAATCGTTTTGTGATTCCGATCCGGTCATGGCAAAGTAGACAACCAGCGCCACCACACCGGTCAGTGCACCGCCGATCATCGGCTTGATGAATTTGGGAATGTTCCATTTGGCGAAAAGCCGATGCGTCGCATAGAAACATTTTGTGTACGCGAAGGCGGCCACGACCATGGTGACCGCCAGGATTGCCAACGGCAGCAGCAACGCAAGCGGTTTGGTGAACTTCAAATCGGCGTCGACGGCGAAGAGCGGATCAAACGCGCTTTCACCGAACCCCACACTGAATACTGAAAACGCGATAGTGGTTGAAATGAATGCCGGGATGAGCGCTTCGGCTTCAAAGTCGGGATCGCGATACATCACCTCGATGGCGAAGATCGCGCCGGCCAGTGGTGCATGAAAGATCGCTCCAATGCCTGCGCCCAAACCTGCCGCCATCAGCATGCGACGTTCGCTGTCGGACAGTTGTAGCCGTGTCGCTAAGTAGGAACCGAAGCCTGCGCCAATCTGCGCGATCGGGCCTTCGCGTCCGCCCGATCCGCCGGTGCCCAGTGTGATTGCGGATGTCAACATTTTGACCAACGGCACGCGCGCGCGAATCAAACCGCGTTCATGGTGATACGCCCGAATGGCAGCGTCCGTGCCGTGACCTTCCGCTTCCGGTGCGAACTTGAACACGATGAACCCGCTGACGAGGCCGCCCGCCGCCGGAATCAACACCAACAGCCAGGGCACTGGTGACGCCGGTTCATCATTCGCCGTGTTGTTGGGCGGCGTGTGATCGATCGCAACAATGTCATGCAACTCCGTCTCGTTTTTCGGCCCACCTTGTTCATAACCCGCTGCCTCTGCGAGTGCGAAATGGGTGATCACCAGGCACAGCAGATGGAACACAATCGCCCCCAGACCGGCGACCAAACCAACCACCGCCGCGAGCCCGATCCGCCGGCCCAGCGCGCGACCGCCGGATTCCGGCAGGATGCCCATGCGATGGAAGAAGTCTTTGGCTTTCATCACGAATTGCCAAGCGTAGCAGGATCAACCGACGATGACTACATCCGGAAGGGATGATGCATGACCACTAGTCAATTGAGCGTTATACTGACCTGTTTCCAAAATAGTGTTGGTTTTTCGGAAAACCTTACCCATGCTCCCTCGTCGAAACACCCGCCAGATTACCGTCGGCGATGATGACCACGGCTTCGTTACCATCGGAGGCGATGCGCCCGTGTCGGTGCAGTCCATGACCGCCGGCTATACCTATGAAATCGATCAATGTATTGCGGAGATCAATCGGCTGGACAAGGCCGGCGCCGACATTGTTCGCGTCGCCGTACCCGAAAAGAAAGACACCGAAGCGCTGCCGGAGATTCTCGCGCAGGTGAAGGTGCCGATCGTCGCCGACGTGCATTTTCATTTTCAGCGGGCTCTGGAAGCCATCGAGGCCGGCGTGCATAAGATTCGCCTGAACCCGGGCAATATCAACGATCGCGATCAGGTCGCCAAGGTGATCGACGCCTGCAAGGAACGGTCGATCCCGATTCGCATCGGCGTCAACGAAGGCTCGATTATCGAGCGCAAAGACAAGCAAAAGCGCATGGAAGAACTCGGCAAGTTCTTCAGTGACAGCAAGCACGGCCACCTGCTGGCGATCATGATCGCCAAACTGGAAGAGTACCTTGAAATCTTTGAAGAGCGCGACTTTCACGACATCTGCATCAGCGCCAAGAGCATCGACCCGCAGATTGTGATCGACGCTTACACGGAAATCAGCAAGCGGTTCGACTACCCGTTGCATCTGGGTGTGACGCACGCCGGGCCGCGCGAGGTGGGGCTCATTCGCAGCGTCGTGCCGCTGGGGCATCTGCTGGCGTCCGGTATCGGCGATACGGTGCGCATCAGCTATGCCAACGACCCCGTGCTGGAAGTGGAAGACGCTGTGGAGATGCTCTGCATTCTCGGCCTGCGCGAACGAGTGGGAGCGGAGTTGATCGCTTGTCCGGCGTGCGGCCGCATTCAGGTTGACTTATTCAAACTCGTGCAAGACGTGCGCCGCAAACTGAACGAAGAAATCCACCTGCCGATCAAAGTGGCGGTGATGGGTTGCGTGGTCAACGGGCCCGGAGAGGCTGAAGGCGCGGACGTGGCGATTTTCGCGGGAGACCGCCGCGGCATCATCTACGTGCAAGGCCAGCGCGTCGCCAACATTCCTGAGGAGCAAATCCTCGACCGGTTGTTGGAAGAATGTCGTATCTTTCAGCAACGCGTGCTTAACGGCCAGGCCACTTTGGGGCAGAAAACCGTCGACATCATTCCGCCCGACCCGATTGGTGAACTTGGCAGCGGCATCGAAAAAGTACTCGCCGGCCAGGTCGATCAAGTGCCTTCAGGTGAATCAGCCCGTTCGGTGAATCTACCGATTGCCGATGCCTCGGACGCAAGCTAGTTGTTGTTGCGTGTCGGCAGGTCATCCTGTGTCGGTGGCGACTCCCAGTCAAACATCACACCCGTGCGATACAGGTTATTCAAGCACGGCGAACAAAAAACGATGCGGCCGTGCAATTGCAGAGTCGTTCCCCCGGGTAGGGTTAAGGTGATGCGCGTTTGCTGATCGATGGGTACGGGGTTTGTCGTGAAACAACTCAAATGCATGATCGACACGCGATTTCCCCATGCTTCGATCGACCGCGCCGCTTGCGTATCATTGAAGTGCACGACGACAAGCAGATTCAACGCGAAGTCGGTCAGTTGGAAATCAGAACCAGTTTGGTGCAGGCGTTGACGTTCGATCCATGCGGACAATGAATCGAACGCTTGGTCGTGTTGCATGTGGTTGCAAATATCGGGCATTGCGACTTCCAGTCGCCCCCAAAGCCGATGTCGTGTGGACCGAAGAAACTCACTTTCGTATCCACGCGATGAAATTATCGGCAGATTACCTTCGCGCTTTTGCGTTATTTAAGAAACCTAGACCTTGAATTTTGACGTTTGTTGGGGTGAACGACATCCAACGATTCGTTTGTGTCGATTGAATCGATTGCAGGAGACGGGCGAGATCGCATCCGGTGTAAATTTGCTCGGCTGTTCTCAGTATGAACGTCGTCGGTTCTACGCGCCGGTACGGCTTATCCAGTTTGTGGCGGTTTCGATTTAATGGGATTGGTCATATCAACCGCGCAAGCGACAAAGGTTATAACTTGACATGTTTCAGTGCGTTGCGATAATTGAAGCAGTTCGGGGTGTAGCGCAGTTTGGTTAGCGCGCTTGACTGGGGGTCAAGAGGTCGGAGGTTCAAATCCTCTCACCCCGACTCATCGTGCGTCAGGCACGACTCAAGCGGCCTTTGGGCCGCTTTTTCTTGCGCTTGCCGTGAATCACGTCACGAATGGGCATATCATTTGACATTCGCAAACGCTGCATTGGACAATGTCCATACAGCACGTTTCGGGGACCCGTTCCATGCGAAGGATTCATCGATGAAGACGGATTGCGCTCCATGCTGGCGTTGTGTCGCCGACAGAATCATCGCTCGCCAAGTTGCTTGGCTCGTGGCGGTGGTCTTGTCGCTGCTTCTTTCGACGGCGTCTGCAAAAGCTCAACAGGTGAAGGACGCGGCCGCCTACCTGCTGGTGGTTGATCACTCCGCCTCCATGCGCACCAAAACCCGCAACGGCAAGTCGCGTTGGGAAGAGATGCAACTTCGGGCTGTCGAATTCGCCAAGACCATTCCACTGGAGTCGCGCGTTTGGTTGAGCGTATTCTCCACCGATGCCTCCAAAGTGAAACCCTACGTCGTCACGCTGAACACAGAGGAGCAGCGCAAAGCGCTCATCTCGCGAATCATGTTCGGTTACGGCAAGCCGACCGGCGGTACAGCGCTTTACGACACGCTGGGAATGGCGTTTGAAGAAGCGGAACGGCTCAGTGAAAAAACACCCGGCCGTTACATCGCCGTTATGGTGTTCACTGACGGCAAGGATGAACACTCGCGCAAGTGGAAAGACCGCAAAGCACTCGAACAACGATTCGGCAAACTCATCAAAGATAACAAGAACCTCTGGCTTTTCATCACGCCTCTGGAGGGTGCCCCCAAGCCGTTGGCCGAAGGATCACGCACGATTTATGGCTCCGCCAAAGTGCCCGTCTCCGTGCGCGTGTCGCCTAACACAGTGACGCTCGCCAATCCCAAACAGAACCCCAAGCAACTGGCGACGATCAAACTTGACGTGTCGCAGCAATCGCTGCAATTTGTCGGCGATCAACCGATTGGGGTGGCCTTCGAGCCGGAAGCGGGCGATCCCATCCGGGCGCGCATCCCGCAGTCGCCGTACCGCATCAAACTCGGCACGGTGGA
>JANQKH010000011.1 GCA_028281215.1 Phycisphaeraceae bacterium
CCGGCGCCACCAACCGCGTCGTCGTGATGCAGGGCCGTACCGTCACCGACATCGATCTGCTCGAAGTCGCCAACAAGCAGCGGCTCGTGCCGATCGACCATCCCTTGATCCGGGCGGCGCGGCATGTGGGCACCTGTTTCGGTGATCGTGTCGAATCGTAATCCCGATCTGGCCAATCCTTTGTCTTTCCACTTGCCTTTCGGCCGAGAAATCGCAATCATGTAGGCATGAGCACGGAAAAGCCTTCGCGTGATATCGATGCTCCGCCGGACATCCCCACCCTGGTGCGGTGCAATTGTTGTGGTGAGGAATACGACAGCTATCTGTTGATCTGGATGCAACCCAACGACCAGAACAAGCACGGCAAGTGGTGCTGTCCCACCGAAGGCTGCGATGGCCACGGCTTTCGTCATGACATTGTTCCCCTTGACGAAGGTGAGATTGACGATCCCAACTGGCAACACGAAATCGGCGACGCGCTGTCCGACATGGAACCGGACCTTGATGAAGCCTTCGAGGCCGAAATGGCCGCATGGGAAAACCTTGAACCCGAGTTCAGTTCACTGCTCGGTTGCGACATTGAATACCGAAGCATCCGCGTTGACGGGCTGCTCGACGATCCAACCCCACCTCAGCGTTTCGACTTCGACGATATCAGCGAAGACGACATCCCGTTCTGATTACGTCGCACAGGATTGCATTCGATTTCTACTGAGTAGCGAGCGAGTGAAGATCGCCGCATTGGATCATTGCGCTCGCAGCGTATCCGCCCGGTAATCCAGTTGCTACAATTGTCGCTTTGCCCAAAGGACCACAGGACTCTGCCATGACCGATGCCCCCGCGACCGCTTTGCGCGCTGATGCCGACCCGCTCGACGCCTTGAAACTCGACGGCCACACGGCGGTGTGCGGCCTGCAATGGGGCGATGAGGGCAAAGGTAAAATCGTCGACCTGCTCGCCAGAAGGTACGACGTCACCGTGCGCTACAACGGCGGCGCCAACGCCGGGCATACCGTCGTCGTTGGCGACCAGAAGTTCGCCCTCCACCTGATCCCCTCCGGCATCCTCTACGAAGGCAAAGCCAACGTCATTGGTAACGGCGTCGTCGTCGACCCCGAACAAGTCATCAAGGAGATCAACACACTGCGCGACCGTGGCATCGCCATCACCGGCGACAACCTCAGCATCAGCGAGCGTGCCCATGTTGTGTTTCCGTATCACAAATCGCAGGACGTGTTATTCGACTCCGCTGTCGCCAAGGCGTGGGAGGCCGGTGCACCAATCGGCACCACCGGGCGCGGCATCGGCCCCTGCTACGCCGACAAAGCATTGCGCTCTACCGCCGTCCGCATGGGCGACCTGCTCAAGCCGGACACGCTGCGAGCACAACTGAACCGCGCCGTAGCGATCAAGAACGCAACGCTTGCTCCATTGGCGCAGTTGTGCGGTGTCGACTTCGATGCGTTCAATGCCGAGCAACTGTTTGAGCAGACCATGACCTTCGCCGACCAACTCGGGGAACACATCACCGACACAACGACGCTGTTGCACGACGCCGTCGCCAGCCAAAAACAACTGCTGTTTGAAGGCGCCAACGCCGCGCTGCTGGACATTGATCACGGCACCTATCCGTTCGTTACCAGCAGTAACTGTTCAAGCCTCGGTATTTACGCCGGTTCGTCCATGCCCGGCGCGACGGTGAAGAACGTGATCGGTATCGCCAAGGCGTATCAAACCCGCGTGGGCGGCGGACCGATGCCGACAGAACTGGACGATGAAGTCGGCGATCGTATCCGCGAGGTTGGTCGCGAATACGGCACGACCACCGGCCGTCCGCGCCGTTGCGGCTGGCTCGACCTCGTGGCCGTGAAATACACCTCAACCATCAGCGGCGCGACCGCTTTGAGTTTGATGCTGTTCGACGTCCTCGCCGGGCTCGACAAACTCAAAGTCTGCGTCGGCTACAAAGCCAACGGTCGGGAATTGCCCGGCTTCCCCGCCGACTCGTCCGTTCTTTCGCAGATCGAGCCGGTCTATCACGAACTCGACGGCTTCAGCGAAGACATCACCGATTGCCAAAGCATTGACGACCTGCCGGCGAACGCAAAAGCCTACGTCGCGTTCGTCGAAGACTTTGTGGGCGCCCCGGTGCGCATCGTAAGTGTCGGGCCGCGGCGCGATCAGACGCTGGTACGGTGACGTAAGTGGTTCCTAAAAAGCCTGTCCTCTAACCGGCGCCTGCACGCTAGCCGACCGATCGGCGAACCGATGTTGTGCGATCATGCGCCACCCTCATTCGCCGCCGCCTCCCGTTGGGTTTCCACCGCCGTCACCGCTATCACCCCCTTGTCCTCCCTGTCCACCTTGCCCTCCACCACCACGTCGCCGACGACGACGGCGGCGTTTGCGTTTACCTTGTCCTTCGCCCGACGGCTGACCGTCTCCACCCTCGCCGCCACCTTGTCTCATTTCGCCGCCCACTTCTGATGGTCCGTCGCCTTGTTCACTTTGTTGATGGCCCCCGCCCTGGCCGCCACCTTGACCACCTTTACCCCGACCGCGGCGTCGCCGGCGCTTGCGAGGCCGATCGCCGTCCTTTTGTTCGCCGCTGTTCGGTTGCGTCTGCCCATCGCCGGGTTGCTGATCGGCCACCGGCTTGTCCAAATCCACATTGGCCGGACCGCCTTCGCGGGATTCGATTTCACCTTCGGTCAACGGTTGACCCGGCTGAGGTCGGCGCGGTGGACGTCCATCCGGTCGCCCTTCACCCTGTCTCTGATCACCTTTGCGATCCTGTTCCCTTCGGTCGCCACCCCGATCACCTCGCACACGGCGATCGCCACCGTCCTCCCGACGCGACGAACCGGCCGCGGTCTGCACTTTGCCTTCCTCAATTAACTTCGCCTCCTCTTCCTTGGTCACCTTTTGAATGTTCTCCAATGGATACGCGTTGGGCTTTGGGCTCAGATCGAGCCGAACCAACACCAACTGCGTGAGAATCTGCGAATCGATCACCGTGCCGAGGCCGTCCTCAGTCAGCACACGCGTCTGCCGGTGCGGCAATCGTTTGCGCAGTTCTTCATACGTCTTGTCTTCATAGCGCAGACAACACATGAGCCGACCGCATCGGCCGGAAATCTTCGTCGGGTCCAACGTTGCCTTCTGCACCTTGGCCGACCGCATCGACACCGGCTTAAGCACTTTGAGGAATTGCCGACAGCAACAATGCTGCCCACACTTTTCATAGTCGGCAACGATGCGGGCTTCATCGCGATCGTTGACCTGATGCATTTCAATGCGTGTCTGGTATTCGCTGGCAAGCCGGCGAACCAACTCGCGGAAATCGACCCAGTCTTCCGACGTGTAATGAAAGATGATGCGCTCACCGCCGAGCAACAGCTCGACTTCAACCAGTTTCATGGGCAAGTCGATTTCCCGGATCAAGTTGCGCGCGAATTTGAGAATCTCCGGTCGCTTCTGTTCGATCTGCGATTTCTCATTCAGATCGTCGATCGTCGCGACGCGCAACACTTTGCCGTGCGTGCTGAACGGGTAATTCTTGCCGCCGGAGTTCTCGATGTATTCGAGCATGTCTTTGCGGGAGACGGCCTTGCCACACCCCGAGTTGGGACACGTCGTGGTAAGCATTTCCGCCAGTTCGATGCCGCGGTTGGTGCGGATCACAAGCTTGGACCCGCAACCGGGCTTGGCCTCGCCGTCGTAGGGCAGTTCCGCAATCATGCGCATGTAGCCGTAACGGCAGACGATGGACGTCGGGGCTTCGAGTTGATCGTAGATTTTCTGATCCTCTTCCTCGAGCATGACAGGAAGCGGGACAATCGAACCAGGCATGGGGACAACTCCGTGTGCTTTCTCCAGCCGCGCAACAAGGGTTTCACGATGGGCTCGCGAAACGGTCGTCGTTCGGCATGGCGCTGGGCTGGATGGTTGAAATCTCATCCGCCGCCCAACAAACGGATGAGGTCCAAACACGGAGTGTGAGGACGAGTTTACATAGAGGGCAGTCGGATCGTCAATTTGTGTTGGATGGACATGCAGAGCGTTCGACGACGTGGCGTAAGGATCATCGCAACTTGCCTAAGCGAGGGCACCAAACATGACCTTTGTCACGCTCGCCCGTAGCGCCCGATTTCCATCGCTGATCGAAAACGCTCGTTACTTAAAGTTTACCGCCCCAGCGGTGACCGCCCGCCCTACAATATTGCGCACGGCACCCCATTACCCCTGAGGCGAAACGCCATGCCCAAACGCGGGTCAACTGCATTCACGCTGGTGGAGATGCTGGTTGTCGTCGCCATCATCGGCTTGCTAATCGCCATTCTTTTGCCGGCGCTTGCCCGAACGGGCAGCAAGGCCAAGACCGCAATTTGTCTAGCCAATCTGAATCAGATCATGCAGGCGAACATTGCGTTTGCATCGAGCAACGATGGTTATTCCGTACGCACGCTGGAACCAAACGCGAATGCGCCCAGTGGCGGCATGTGGTGGACGTCGTCGTTGTTTGATTATCAACATCCGGGCAAGTTGGTGTTCTGCCCGGAGGCGATCAACACCCCCACGCCGACAATGGGTACGCTGAATATCGGCGCTCGTCATGAATCGTGGTGGGACGGCGTGCAATACCCGCACTCGAGCACCGAAACCGAACGCGGCAGTTACGGGCAGAACATGTTCGTTAGTCGATTCCGAGGCAGCATGACCAATTGGGGGTTTCCTCAGAGCCATCATTGGAGCGGCCGACTCAGCGGGGAGTTCGCTAGCGAGATTCCGCTTTTCCTCGACGCCATCTGGACCGGTGGTTACGCCTACAACACTGACACGCCCGGCGCCACAGAAGGCTATATGAGCGGCCAGACCAACCGATTCGCACTGCGCCGGCATGAGGGGAAGGTCAACCTCGTGCTTCTTGACGGTTCGGCCAGGACGTCGGAACTGAGCGAACTGTGGCTGCTGCGATGGAACAAGATCTCCGTACCGGTCGACGGGGTGGTGATTCCGTGGGATTAGAGGCTTTCAGGCGCCTCAATCGTGGGGCGAGGTGTAGAAATGATACAATTCTTGTAAAATCCTTTGGATTCATACCAAAATCTGGTACAATTTTGCCGCTTTCAATCTTCCTACATTTGACCCCATCGATCGTGATATTAACTTGGAGAAGACCATGAATCGAGTTGCCCTTCTATCCGTTATTGTCATCACCATGTTCACTGGTATCACTTCGGCCGCCACCATCGATTGGCGTTACGGCGCGAACTACAACGGCCCGAACGGATTCCTTGGAATCGACACCACGGGCGCATTGGTTGAAGCGATCAACGTCGGCGGCAATGCCAATCAAACCGTTGACCCCGGCGGCTTGAACATCACGTTTACCACGCGCGATATCCTTGGCGGCGGTACGTTCGGCAGCGGCTCACCCGGTACCACCGACGCTGCGTGGAACACCGTCATCAATCAAACCGATTTTGACGGCAACAACCTGAACGTCTCCAATTTCCTGACCGGCCTGAACGTGGGTACGGAATATCAGATTCAACTTTTTGCATCGGACAACCGAAATGCCGGCCTTGCGGCGCGGACTCAGTTTTTCTCCGATGGTGCAGGCAACGACTCACCCACGTTTACGCAGGGCACGTTCCAAAGCATCATCGGCACATTCACCGCCGATGCGACGACGCAAGACATCGGCCTGACCGCCAGTTCCACGGACCCAATCCTCAACGCTTATGTCCTTCGTGACATCACCGGCGTGGCGCCTGCTCCCGTGGTCTCGGGTGCGATCGGTAATGATCTGAGCAATCGTGATGCTTCCGGCGACGGCGCCACCCAGGCTGTGTTCTACTCCAACTTCGAAGGCATGCCGGACGACGGGGCCGTCGAATCCGTCAACGTGTTCTTCCAGGGCA
>JANQKH010000019.1 GCA_028281215.1 Phycisphaeraceae bacterium
CACAGCCACCCTTAAGTCGAACCAAAAGAAAACCCCGGCTCTCAGCCGGGGTTCTTGTTTTCAATTGATCTTCGATTGGGTTTACGCCTCTCGTCGACGACGAGCGGCGACCGCTGCGAGTCCCAGCAGCCCGAGTACAGCCGTCGTCGGTTCCGGCACGGCATTGAGGTCTGCCGCACGCGCCACGATGATGCCGTAATGGTTGCCACCGTGGTTGTTCGGGCCGAGGCTCAGGAATGTGCCGTCGAATCCAGACAACACGAACAGGCTGGAAACGTTATTAATGTCACCGTTTCCGCCTTCATCAGCGCCAATGTCAATGCCCGTGTCGGCAAAGGCATTGCCGTTGAGAATATCGAAAATGTCCGACTGGTCGTTGCGGTTATCAATCAGCACGTAAATATCCTTCAAGCCGTCTTCCATCGAAATATCAACCTGAAAATCGGAGATATTCTTGTCATCGTTTGCCAAACGTATGTAATCGGCGCCCGCCAAGCCCAGTTCGGCAATCGTCGGATTGCCCGGCTGCGAGTTCCAATCGTGGGTTCGATCAGTGAACATCAATGCGTCCTCACCGAACGCGCCGGTTTCGACCGAGGCGCCTTCCGGTGCTAAACCAGTGCCCGAAACATTCACACCTGTGATGGCACCGTCGATGCCAATGGCGGCGATCTGCTTGACCAGCACCGGCGCCTCGTTGGACTGCTGAATACCACGCAAATGCATGAAATCGACGAACAGGTCGTCGTTCGGAGCAGTGCCGCCAACACCGGCGGTCACGCCGAAGCTGTCACCGGCAGCGTTACCGCCGATGTTGAACGCAGCGTCCGAAACGAAGACGGAATCTGTGCCGTTGTTGTAATCAAACGTATCACCTGTGTGACGATGACCGTCACCGTTGTCACCGTACCACGCGCGGTGCGTCAGGTTGTTGGTCACATCACTGCCAAACCCATCCACTTAACCGATCTCATAACGGCCGGGTGTACCGGGAATCGTCGCCAACGGCACATTGATTTCGTACACGTTCAACAGACCGGCGTCGGATGTCACGGTATTGGGATCGAGATCGTCACGCACAGCGCCTTGCAAGGTTACGGATCCGGGCCATTGCAGATGGACACCAATGCCGCCACCGGGATTGCCCGCATTACCGTTGGTCACTGTGCCAACTGCACTGCCGGGAACGCCGGCGGGATCGTTTTGGATCACGGTCGGATCCGGCAACGCGCCTTTGAACAGGATGCCGTTGACGAATCCGGAAATCTGACTCGACTGCGTAAACTGGTCTTCCTGAAAGTGGCTGTAGCCAAAGTCAACCGCGCGAGCGCTGGTAACCATGGCCAACATCGCCAACATGCCAAGTGCAATGAATGAACAACGCGTCATATCGTAGCTCCCTCAAATTAGAATGTGTGATAAATCACAAACAAAAACGGATACAGAAAGAGAGGATTTCTCAAGCTTCTGCCACAACAATTATGCCACAACACCCAATTTCTGCAAAGCCGTTGAATTAATTAACGGAAAAGAAAAAAGAGGCCCGGCCGATCTGCCATCATCGAATCCCAAACAGCGTGCAGATTTCAAACGCCGATTTGACAAAATCGCCTAACTTCGAGGTGTCCACCCGGCGGTCACGTCGGAACACCACGATCCATTGGCCGCCGCCCTCCACGCTCAAGCCGGGGTTGTCCGCGAAGAACTTTAACATCTCCGGCGTGAACAGGTCACGAATCGCATCTTCATCCGGCCCGCGCAACAGGTAACGACTGCTGAATGCCTGATTCTCGTCAAAGTCGATGTCCTGGTAACCCATCGCTTCGCTGATTTTGTGGATCACGTTTTCAGGTCGAAGACTGAATTCGGGTAGTTCTTCATCGACCAACTTAAATGCGCCCACCGTCTGGCGATGCACGCGAAAGTGCAGATGCGACCCGGTGATGTAGCGGTAGTCGAACAGCAGCGCTTCGATGTGATCGTAATGCCCTTGTAGGACGTTCTTGATGCGTCGTCGCCGACCATCCTGAAACAGGGCGAAGCGTGTGAACTTTTCACCGAGCAGTGTGCGGCCGTCCCGTCGGTACTCAAAACTCAAATCTTCCGCCGCCAGCGCGAGCGCGGCATCCCGCTTCTTCTCACGCATCACCATCCACAACAACGTCAACCCCACCAGCAGGCAAAGCGTTGCAATCACCACAAACAATTCCATGATTCAACCCCTGAACGTTCTGCGGAATTGTAGGGGAGTTGGAGTTGAGAGTCAGGTGTTTGGAGTCCGGTGTCCACAGCCCAACGTTAAAACACAAAATTCACATTCACCCAAACCGGACCTGAGGAATCCGCGACCAAGGTCCGGATCTCCCTCCCATCAGCATCGAAATGCCCGAGAATACAACTTGCCGTCACTGCCCTGCAATCCAATCCGCAACATCATCATTTGGTTGCCCACTGCCGGGCGCGAAGGTCACGTTACTGCCGGCCACCTTCGCGGCGTTCTGAATCAAATGGTTCTTCTTTTCACCCGTGATGCGTAACTCCTTCGGCGACGCGAGAGCGATTATCGCCGGCAAGTCGCCGTACTTCACGATGCCGGGCAGGAAGTCGGGATGATCGAAGCGGTCCAGTGGATTGAACCGGAAACCGCCGGTGTCGATGGCAACGCGGCCGAGTTTTTGCGAATCACCATGGAACGTTGCCTGAGCGAGCGCGGCGGCCACCCACTTGCCGGAACCGTTACCCGCCATCACGTGCCACTTCTTGATCGGATGATTCTGATAAGCGCGCACGAAGCTGATCAAGGTCATCACGTCATGTGTTCGCCTGGCAAATACGCTGTGATTGAAGCCGAAGGTATAGCCGGCAAACTGTTGCCACGGTGTTTTGCCGTTGCCGTACCGGCCCAATCGCTGTTTGCTGATCGGTTGTCCGTCACCGGTGAATTCGCCCATGCCGAACAGGTCCGCCCCGGCGACGGCATAGCCGGCGTCGACCAGTTTCTGCACCGTCGGCGCAGGCGTCGTGCGATTGGTAAACATCGACCGCTTGCCTTCCGGATCCAGCCACACGACGACCTGCTTGTTCCAGTTCTTCGGATGCACGAACGCAGTCGGCAGTTCCTCTTCACGCACGTTGTCGCGCAAGACGCCGGCAAAGATGAAAAACTGCCCACGATCGTCCTTGACGCGCAGGTTCCATTCCAGGTTCTTCCCATCGGACAGCGCCCGCCCGCCGAGCATCACGTCCACTGCCCCGCCGACCACTTTGCGGTATTCGCGCAATCGGCTCGCGTCTTCCGGCATCAGCGCGAGCAACTGTTTGGTTGACGACACCGTAAGCGTTTCACACAGTTTGCGTTCAAAGTCGTCGCCGACGGATTCCAGTTTGTGGCCGTCGGTCCAGACGGTCAGCTCCTTGCGCGTGAGGAACTTGAAGTCGCGCTCGGCGATCGGCGAGGTCAAACCGAGATCGAGGTGCTTGTTGAACCATTCGTACATGAACAGCCGGTTCGGATGGTTGTAGTTGTGTTTGAACTGAAGCAGCGCCTGCGCGGCAATATGCTTCTCCGCGTTCAACATCGCATAGTGCTGTTTGAGTTCAGGGAAACCTTTGGTCATCAATTCTTTCGTCCAGTCATCGGCGGCGATCAGCGCCTGCGGCTTCGGCGCGAACAGCGCGGCAAACTCGACGTTGCCCGTCTCCACCCGCATGTAGTTGCCGTTCTCACTGCTGCACCCGCCCTGCATCGCGGTCGACACCATGACCGCCGGCACGGAAACGGCCACGCGGTCATCGATCGCGGCGAGCAGCATGGTTTGTGTACCGCCGCCGCTGCCGCCGGTCACCGCCACACGATTGCCGTCCGCTTCCGGCAATGACAGCACAAAATCGAGCGACCGCACGGAGTTCCACGTCTGCAAGCCGATCATGTCCTGCAAGCGCAGCGTGGCCTGTGGACTGAAGAACCCCCACTTGCCCGGCTCCGTGGATTGCATGTGCGGCCGCACACCCGGACGATGACCGAGGAACTGATTGCTGTCGGCATAAGCAATCATGTCGTAGTGAAACACGACGCACCCCATCCGCGCCAGTTGCACGCACCGCGCCTGCAACGGACTGCGCGCCGCCGACATGAACACTTCAGCCTTGTTTTTAATGTCAGCCTTGGCGCCTGCCTCACCGCGATCATAGAACCGCCCGTTCGACCAGTGCCCATGCGGGCAAAGCACCACGGCCCGCTTACCGTTCTTGACGCCGAACTTCAACGACGAACCGGCCGGCCGATACAAACTGCCCGTGCAATAGAAACCCGGATAGCTTTGGAAGTAAACCTTCTCGATCGTGTAGTCGCCCATATCCATCTTGCCGTGGATGGTCGGCTTGAGCGGTGTCTTTTCCGGCATGGGCCAAAGCCCGTTGGCCATCAGAATCTGTCGCTGGACGAACTCCTTGCGCTTGGCCCAAGCATCCGGCGACTGCATCGGCTTGAACGGAAAGTAATCGTTCAGATGCTTGAGTGGTTTGAGCCGCACATCCGTCGGCAACTCCCCCTGCGGGTATGCACGCGGAGCATCATCCTGGGCAACAGCGAATCCGCCGCCAAACATCAACGTGAACAGGCACAGGCCGTTGCAGATCGCGCGGAATGGGAATGGCATGCGAGCCTCCTGGATGGTTTCGGTCCTGATGAGACGTTCCTGATGAGAATGGCGCATTCTATCGGCAAGCGAATGCCGCCCCAATAGCCGTCACCGCCTCGTACAGTGCGGCGTTTGTGGATTTCCGTCGCGGCGGGAACACTCCATCAATACGTTCTCCTTGCGGCCTCGCTGCGGCTTGTTCCTTTCCGGGCCAACTACCGCTACACTGTGCCCGGTGGCAGTTTCATCTATCGGGATTCAAAGGCAGCCATTCGGCGCATGCGAAGGGAACGGTATCGATGAGTGAGTCAAACGGTGAAGTGAGTGAAGTCAACACGGACGGCATCCGGTTTGTGGCTGCCGACGGCACGCGATTTGTCACGTCGGCTTCAGGCCTGTCAACCATTCAAGGCAAGGTCAAAGCCGACACCAAAGCGGAACGTGCCAATACAGTCAAGCAGGGATTCGAGGCTCTTTTCCATACGATCAACCGCCTGATTGAAGACTCGCGAACCGCCAACCACCGGCGTCACCAACAGATCGTAGAACTCGACGCCAAGTTCGAGGACCGCCTGTCCGCCGAAGTCGGTTC
>JANQKH010000061.1 GCA_028281215.1 Phycisphaeraceae bacterium
TCGCACATTCTTCGCGAGATGGAAGACTTCTGCACCAATGTCGGCATCATCGAACGCGGCGAACTGCAATACATCGGCACCGTCAAGGAAATCATGGAACGCGCCCGCGGCGGGGTGGCGTTGCAGATCAAAGTCGGCGACCGGGTGATGGCGGCGGTCGATCTGGTTCGCGCGCTGCCCGGCGTGCACGAAGCCGAAGTGATGGATGGCTTCATCCGCACGCTGATCGACCCGGACCGCGTGGACGCCGGCCAGATCGCCCACAAGTTGGTGCAGGAGGAGTATCACCTGATTGCGCTGCAGGAAGAACAGGTCAGCCTGGAAACCGCGTTCATGCGGTTGACTAAGGGCATGGTGCAGTAATTCGCGGGATCGCCCTATCATTCATTCATGCAATCGCCCCTGCCCGATCAAACTGATCGACTTGGCCAGATGATTGCGTTGCGGCGCATCGTCATCGATGACGATCAGATTGTTCGCTCCGAGTTGGTGTGCAACGGTTGTGATTACAACCTCAAGACGCAGCCGCTTCACGGGGCTTGCCCGGAGTGCGGCGTGGCGGTGACGGAGTCTGTGCTCTATCCGGCACAGCCGAGCGGCGTGCGCAGGTTGTTTGCCAGGGTGATCGATCTGCTGGTATTCCTGACGATCTGGTATTTCTGCACGATTGTCTGTCTGCTGTTTATCTCCGGCGTGATCATGACCGTGGATTACTACGTGCCTTTCGCGGCGGTCATGCGGGAGCGATATCCCACCACGGCGATGACTGTCTTTCTGCTGCTGCCAACGTTCTTCATCGCCCGGAAAGTTTCAGCGGGGCTGTCGACACGTTGACTACATGAGACACCTGCACGTCTTGCTGTCCCCTCACGTTGCCACCTACAATCGCGGCAACCACGGAGGCTACCATGAATCGATTTCCCTTTTCCTTTGCTTGCCTGTTGCTCGTTGTTGCGTCGATCTCCGGCCTCACCGGCTGTGCGGCGTTCGAAAACTGCTGCGCCGGACCGGATGACGACAACGCCAACGGCAACACCAATCAGGGCGCCAAATCCGACGACACAGTCAGCCTGTTTGACGGCAAAACGCTGGGTAAGTGGAAGCAGGTGCAGTTCGGCGGCGACGGCGAAGTCGAAATCAAGGACGGCGAACTCACACTCACCATGGGCGAACCGCTAACCGGTGTGACCTGGCAAGGTGAGGTGCCTGCAAAGATCAACTACGAGATCAGCCTCGAAGCGCAACGGGCGCAGGGCACGGATTTCTTCCTGGGTTTGACGGTGCCGGTCAACGATAAACCGATCACCCTCGTACTCGGTGGTTGGGGCGGCGGCGTGTGCGGCCTGTCCAGTCTCGACAGTTTCGACGCCTCGGAGAATGAAACCACGCAATACATCGAATTCAAAAATGAACAGTGGTACAAAGTGCGCATGCGCGTGATGGAAAAGTCGATCACTGTCTGGCTTGACGGCAAGGAACTGTTTGAATGTGACACACAAGGCCGACAGATCGGCATTCGCCCCGAAGTCGAACTGAGTGTACCGCTGGGGCTCACGTCGTTTCAGACGGTGGCGAAGTACCGGAACATCAAGTTGAAAAAGATCGATCCGGCCACGGTGAAAAAGACCGACTAATCAGCGTGGAGGGAATGGTCACGGATGAAAATAACCCGCGCTGCAACAGAATGTGTCACAACGCGGGCTTCCGGGGGCGAAGTTGAAGGTCAGCACCAAGCAGACCACTGAATGCTAACACGGAACAGGTTCCTGTCAACCTTTTTTCAACGATCACATTGTCAAGCCGCCGCGGGATCCGGCGATTGTTTGCCTGGAATGCGACGGAAAATGTTTCGCGTCGGATCAAGGCTGCGAATGCAATACGTCATGCGTTCGGTGTATCGACCCAAGTGACCAACGTACCAACCCGCCAGGCTTGGATGGCCGGACAGGCGGTCGATCTGATCCGCCACGATCGCTTCAGGTCGTCCTTCATTGTCGACCGGTACACACTGGACCAAAAGAATGCCGGCGCGATCAGCCGCGTCGTACAACACATCAGGCCCCCAATGACCGCGGACGATCATGAGCGAATCGCCGGACACCGGAAGTAGGTGGCGCTCATCGATCAGATCAACCGGGATCACGGCGGTGATCGAACACTCCTCGCCGTTAACCATCAACACGGAAGGGTCGCGCGGCGCGCGACGGCGCACCGATGTCAAACCAACCGAGCCGTCCCATTCGTCCACCAGTTCGTTGTCGGCAATGAGACTGGCTTTGAGGTCATACAGCGGTTGGTCGCCCATGTTCGCCGGCCACCAACGTTGCGGCTGAACGATGTCCATGCGAATGCGATGGTGCTCCGTCGTTGGATCGATCCGAACCAACTGTTCGTCGTGAAACCCTTCGCTGGTGTTGACTTCCAGGAGCACGTACAAATCGCGCGCAAAAGATACAGGTTGATCGAACAGCGGCAACGGCGGTTGCAGTTGCACGGCCATTTCAATCACAGCCTGTTCCTTGTCAACGTAGCGTACGAGAGGGCGAACCGAATCGAGGTGATATTGCGTCGAAGCGTTCATGGTGCTGTCTCCGCTCTATTCAATTAATTATACGGTTCGAGGCCTCGGTTGATCCGCGTTCAGCAAGCGAATCGGTAAAAAAACATGAGGCCTTACCGGACCGTGGGATTCCGGGAATCGGGCCCTCCGTTTTATCGGGCACCGTTTCAAATACTGATACGCACGTTTGCAGGAAATGCACGGTCGATTCAGCCTAAATGTGAAATTGGTCAAGTCGCGATGCAGTGCATGGCGCACGCGCCGTGTTGAATGCGAAGGCAAAAACAAAGCTGTCCGCTGATGCAGTGGCGGTCGGCGCATCGTGCTATCATGTCGAAACGAATGACATCGACCATGCCAACTTCCACAAACGCCACAACCTCCAAACGCTACACGTTGACGCACATGGCTGACATTGCGCCGACGCCCTGCCCCTGCGGCAGCGCCAAGCGCGCGTTTGTCGACGATCCTGAACAAACTGCCTCAATGCACGTCACGCAGATCAAAGCGGACTCCATCGTGCACTATCACAAGCACATGACCGAGTTGTATTACGTCCTTGAAGGCGAAGGCGTCATGGAACTGGACGGCGATGAACATCCGGTTAAGCCCGGCTCGGCAATCATGATCAAACCGTTCTGTCGACATCGCGCAGTCGGCGAATTAACAATGTTGATCGTGCCGATTCCAGCCTTCGACCCCGACGACGAATGGTTCGACTAGAATTCGCCTCGATCGTCGAACGACTTACACCCACTGAAACCACAACGATTCTGGGGAACACGATCATGGGATACATTGACGAGAATCTGAGTCAGGGCGAAGAGATCATCTTCCTCACCAAACGCCACTGGGTGAACCGCATGGGCTGGCCGACCATCTTTGTGTTGGTCGGCGTCGGTTTTCTCTTCCTCCGCACGCTCTTTGAGAATCCATCGGCTTTTCTCAACTACATCGGGTGGGGATTGATCGGGCTCGGCGTCGTGATGTACGGCATCCTCACGTTGCTCAACAACACTGTTGAAATCGGCGTCACCAACAAACGCGTCATTATTAAGACCGGTCTTGTGCGGCGAAATACGCACGAAGTCATCCTGCAAAAGGTGGAATCGATCAGCGTCGATCAGACCGTGTTCGGCCGAGTGTTTAATTACGGCACATTGTTGATCACCGGCTCTGGTGGTTCGAGTGAACCGTACACCAACATCGCCAAACCGCTGGCGTTCAAATCACACGTGCACAAGGTGGTTGAAAAACTGGACGACGGCGATTGATTCGCCTGCTGCCCAACATGATCGCTACACTTGTCACGTGACTGTCGCGAAGACCAATGCCCAGCCTGCCGACCACGTCGAGCCTGTCACCGGCTTCGTCGCGCGATTGCGGTTGCTCGCGGCGGATATCAAGATCAGCCACACCGTGTTCGCGTTACCGTTCGCGCTGTTGGCCACGTTTCTCGCCGCGGACTTCGGCGACGGGCAAGGGCGCGCAAGCGTACCCGGTTGGGAGACGATCGTGTTGATCGTTGTCTGCATGGTGTTGGCTCGAACGATGGCCATGGCGGCCAACCGTTGGGCCGATGCTCGAATTGATGCCGACAACCCGCGCACTGCCCGCCGTGCAGTGCCCAGCGGCAAACTCAGTGCAACGTACATGCTCAGCGTGGCGATTCTCTGCGCCGGCCTGTTTATGGCGGCGTGTTCCGGGTTCTGGTTGTTTGACAACAACGCCTGGCCGGTGCTGCTTGCACCTGGTGTCGCGGCGTTTCTGGTCGGGTACAGTTTTACCAAGCGGTTCACCTGGCTTTGTCATCTCTATCTGGGCGCCGCGCTGGCGATCAGTCCGCTCGCCGCGTGTATCGCGGTGAATCCCAATTATCTCACCCAACCTGAACCATATCTGCTCGCCGGGATGGTGATGTGCTGGGTCGCTGGTTTCGATGTGATTTATGCGCTTCAGGATGTCGCCGTCGATCGCGAGGACGGCATTCATTCGATGCCGGCGAATCTGGGTGAGTCCACAGCATTGTGGATCAGTCGATTCCTGCACGCGGTATGCCTCGCCACACTCATCGTGTTGACCGCGTTGAGCGAACAGTTGGGAATTGGATTTCGAATCGGGATCGCGCTTGCGGCGGCCTTGCTCTTGCTCGAACACGCACTTGTCTGGCGAAGCAAAACCAATCACATCGACCTGGCGTTCTTCACAGTCAATGGCGTGATCAGCCTGGTTCTTGGCGGCGCGGGCATTGTTGACATCTTGCGGTAGTAAATCGACTGAAAGCGATGCCGCGCGTTACCCCGAACGTTCCGCCGCGGTTTTCATCAGGGCTTCTTTGATCGCCGGACAGGCTGATTGAATCTCATCGAGATCCTCGCGTTTCAGTTCGTACAGCGCGCTGGGTGTAACCGCACGGCAGGTTGCTGTGCGCGGTTCCCTCAGCAGCAGCGCCATTTCACCAAAAAACTCACCCGCGACCAAGGTCGCCAGTTCGACGGTTTCGCCATCCACTTTTTTCACCACACGGATCACGCCGCGGGCAATGAGAAACAATGAATCGCCGGCGTCGCCCTCACAAATGATGTCATCACCGGACGGCACGGTCATTTCTCGCAACTTGCCCGCCACGCGGGCGAACTCATCGGGTGGCGTGTCTGCGAAGAACGGTACCTTGCGGAGCAACTCTTCCGGGTCGATGTGCAACTGATCCAATGCCTGTGTGCCGATGCGATGCACGTGGTCGTCCAAGTGTGACATGATGTCCGACGCCACGCCGGGTGGAATCGCGCCTGCCTTGGTTTCCTTTTGAATGACTTCGCGCTGCGCCTGGGCGATCAATCGCTCCGCCAACTGATCCTGCATCGCGTGGACGAATTCCGGGAACTGTTCCGCAACCGTATCCAGCCGTTCCTTCGCCGAGTCATGCCAGCGCTGGTACTGTTGCCGCACCTCTTCCACGACCTCCCGATGAGCGTGTTCGCTCTCGGCCAGTTCCGCCAGGTGACTCAACACCGTCTCACTGCCCTGATACCGGCCCCAAACCCGGCGGTACTCCCGACTTGTCCGTTTGGCGCGCAACTGCCGCGTCCAGGTTGAGCAGCCCGGCACTTTCTCCAGCATTCGCAGCACGCGTTGTCTTAACTTTTGACGCCGTTCGTCGTAGATCGTCGCGGCGGGAATCGACCCGTCATGTTTCATCGCTTCGCCGAGTAACTCAAGCGAGAATGACAAGTCACGATACACGCGTTCGGACAAGTGCCGTTTGGAGAACATGTCGAAGTATGCAGTGGTTTCCAACGCGAAACAGCGCAGGTAAAGCAGGCGACGTTCCTGCTCCCGATCCAGTTCCTGTTCGCGCAACTGGGCGATCTGGTCGGACAAGTCATCGATTTCCGCTTGCGTTCGATCGCGCAATGGGTCAGCCACATTGGTGGAGAACAGGCCGCCCGCCTGAAGTTCGGGTATGCGCTTCAGGGCGCGGAACTTGGCGTTCATCAGGCTGTTGATCTTCGCGACGCGCTCGGCAATGGTCGGCTTGTCGAGGCCCAGTTTCTTTACAACTACACCGATGGTCGTCGCCTGAACCAACAAGGTGAAGAG
>JANQKH010000111.1 GCA_028281215.1 Phycisphaeraceae bacterium
ATCGTGCATGCCGGCGGGGCGAACATTCCACGCACGGGCGATCAGACGTTTGTCGAACTCGTTTACAACCAGTTCATGGAAACAGTTCAACACGTTCGCCACACGATCGACCCGGCCAAGTTGACTGCAGCGCGCGCAGTGTGGCTGATACAGGTCGTTACCAATCAGGTATGGCAACCGTGCGGCGTCGTTGTCGCCGAAGCGAAGCACCACACCGTCCAACTGCGGCCAGTGCTGTAACAGTGCTCGCAAGGCTTCAGTCGATCGGCGTACGGCGGTCTCGCTCGCTGGGCAAAGCATCTCAGGCCTGCCCTTGCAGGTCAGCGTTGTCCCGTCACGTTCGACCAACTGACGCGGCAGACTCAGCACGTCATACGTGATGTAAACCTGAAGCCCGGCGGCGTGCGTTTCCGAAATGGTTTGCTGATGCCGTTCGAATTGCTGCTCGACCCACCGCCGCATCTCGCCCGTGCCCACACTGTCCGCTCGTTCAACGCCTGACAGCGCCGTCGTCGAATAAATCACCCGCCCGTTGTAACCTAGATCGGCCAGATGTTTTGGGTTGCGGTACCGCGATTCGGCACGCGGCTCGCCGGGGTTGTCAAGAAGGGTGGCCAATTTCAGCATGTTGGGGTTGTAGCTGAATGGTGACAGGGCATCAAATGGAACGGCCGCGATCGCAGGAATCCGCCATCGCCTCGCGGTATTGTTACGGCCTACAATACCACCACACCCATGCGTCGAAGTTCCACCATCCTCTATGGTCTGGTTATCGTCGTACTAACGACCGGATGCGCTCAACACCCGGCGGCGACGCAAGCGGGTGAGGTGAAGCAGTCATCCAAAGCGATGGTGGAATCGTCGCATCACGTCGAACCGAGGATTGATCGTAAACTCAACGAACTGATCAGTATCGACGCCAAAGAAGTGCCGTTGGTCGATGTCGTGGCGTTTTTCCGCACCCGCTTGGACATCAACATCATTCCCAACTGGGCGGCGCTGGAGGCGGCGGGGATTGAGCAGGATCTTCCCGTCACGCTGACGCTGGACCACGTGCCCGCTTCGCAGGTGTTGACATTTGTCCTTAAGCAGGCCGGCGCCGGCGCGGAACTCGAACCCATTGGCTTCAAAGTCCGTGGTAACATTGTTGACATCTCCACCCTTCGCGATCTGCAACGCCGGCATGAAGTTCAAATGTTCCACATCGGCGAATTGCTCTATCCGCCTGTGGATCGAAAGCGCGCGGCGCGATGGCAGCCGTTGCTCCCCGACATGGCAGCGCCGGATGAATCGGCGCGCGTCGGTCGCGAGGAAGTGGTTGAGCAGATCATCAATCTCATTCAGCCGACCATCGGCCGAAAAGGCGGCGATTGGCAGGCATTTGGCGGAATCGTTTCGTCGGTGCGTGAGTTCAACGGCGTCCTCATCGTCAAGACCACGCCGGACAACATGCGCGACATTCAATTGCTGTTGCGCATGGTTCAGGCGTCGCATTTCGAGAAGTGGCTTCACATCTTTCGTGACGAGCAGGTCGCCACGCTGCTGACCGAAGCGAGGCAACACCAGTTGGCCGGCCGACTGGATGACGCAAAGCGACACGTGTGGCTGGCGTTTGATGTGCAGTCCGATCACGCCGCCACGCGCGCAATGGCGCGCGGTCTCGGCGTCATTCTGCCGAAGGTGCCGGTCGGCGGCTACGACGATGCCTACGAAGATTACCCATTCAAACTCATTGAAGGCACGCGAATCGATACGCAAGGCCGATCGCTGGCCGTCATGGCTCACGCCGGCGATGCCGACCGCCGCGCGTGGCGAAAACTGCTCAAGCGAAGCGATGTGCATTACAAGGCGGAGCCGATCGGCAAGGTCTTTGAACAATTGAAACAGCGCACCGGCACGAACCTGGTCACCAACTGGGCGGCGCTGGAGGCGGCCGGCATTGAACCGGACGTGCCAATTGTCATCCAACTCAAGGACGTGCCGCTTCATGTCATCCTCGATCGCGTTCTCGCCCAGGCCGGCGCCGGCGCGGAACTCGAACCGATCGGTTGGACCATCGATCGCGGGGTTGTTCGCATCTCCACAGAGCGGGATCTCAACCGCGCCGGTGTCAGGAAAACGTACAACATCGAAGACCTCATCCAACTGATGCTCCAGACGCGAGGCCCGGATTTCGATGATTCCGACGAACCGATTTGTGAAAGGGTCGAAGAATCTGAACTTCGCGAGGACGCCATCGAAATGCTGGTCAACATGATTCAGGATCTCGTCGGTTCGCAGGAACATTGGGAAGCCTACGGCGGCACGATCAGTTCACTGAAAGAGATCAACGGCCGTTTGGTCATCAAGACGTCGCCGCCATACCATCGCGTCATCCAGTCAATGCTGGACGTGCTGCGAACCACGCTTGCCAAAGGCCTCGACGTTCGCCTACACGCCCAGCAGGTGTTGCAACTGCACGAAAAGGCGCAGACGCTGCGGCTGAGCGGGCAACACAAGCAGGCCCTGTCCATCCTCGACGAAATCCTCCGCCTCAAACCCAATGACCTGCGCGCGCTGGCGATGAGAACCGTCATCAAACAAACACTGGCACGCAGGCAAAAACGTTTGGATTCCAATTCCTGATCCCCGTTCGATTAAAATGTCGCGCGTGGCGCACTTAGTGCTTCTTCTTCACCGCACGCGCTTGCAGACCTAGTCTGGCTTCGATTTCCGCCAGTCGTTCGCGTTCGTATTGGGGGTCCCGCGACGGTCCAAACAAGATGTCCAGAACACTTTGAGGATTTTTTGAACGGATTCGCACGTTCGTGGATTCCGCGTCCACGGGGGTAATCTGGAAGTTCGTCACGGTATCGATGATCTTGCCGTGGACGAGATCATGCATGTCGATTTCGGTGATGATGCCGATGTCTTTCGTATGATGCGTCACTTGATATCCGTGATACTGCGGTCGCCGTTGGTCGGGATTCCGCTTCGAATCGTACAACGCCCCAATTGCATCCACGACGCTCGCACTGGGCGCATCGAATTGCCGTTCCGTCGCGGTGGCGCAACCCGCCAGCACCGCCGGCGTAACCGAAATGGTCAGAAGAACGATGATTCGCGGCAGCGTTTGCATGATGTCAACCCCTGGAGAATCGAAACGTGAGGCTGCGACGGAATTCCGGTGCAACGTTGATACGGATCAACAAATCACCCCTTCGCCAACCCCTTCGTCCAATCCCGTTGCTCGCGCGAGCGCAGGGCGTTCGCCGCATCGTCATCCTTGAACGTTTCCGTCTTCGGATCCCAATGCAGTTTGCGGCCGAGTTCCATGGACACGTTCGCGATGTGCATCGCTGTGCTGAGCCGGTGCAGTTGTTCGGCGTTGTAGGTTGTCAATTTGCGCGACTTGACGCAATCGAGAAAGTTGCGGTGTTCCAGCGGCGGGCGCGGCCAGATTTTGTCCTGATCGCCTTCCCATTGCTGTTCGAGGATTTTCGGGGAGCTGGCTTGCACCTTGCCCCGCCAACCTTTGTTGGCGACCCAGCCGTCGCTGCCTTCGAGGCGAAGTTCCACGCCGCCGGATTCCACGTGCATCGTCACGCCGTTGCCATACTTGTAATGCACGTCATACGTGATCGGCACGCTATTCATCGCTCCTTCGGGGACGACCCCTTTGCCGTGCACTTGCGTCGGACCATTGCTTTCAGCGAAGTTGGCGACCTGCGCGGTGTCGATCAGGTGCGCGCCCCAGTCGGTCAGTTTCCCGCCTGAGTAATCGCGAATATTGCGCCACGCCTGGCGGTCGGTGCGCTTGGGAGTGTATGGCGCGTAGGGTGCCGGGCCGAGCCAGAGGTTCCAGTCAAGGTCATCCGGCACGGGGGCGGGTTTTTCCGCGGCGTAAAGCGTGCCGGCGAGCAGTTTCACATACATGTGCTTGAGCTTGCCGATCCCGCCGTTGCGGACGATCTGCGCCATGCGGTGATACTCCGGCACCGAACGGTCTTCAATGCCCGCTTGAAAAACGGCCTTGTGTTTCTTGACGGTGTTGACCAACACGCGGCCTTCATCGATCGTCAGCGACGGCTTCTCGCAGAACACATCCTTACCGGCTTCGAGCGCCATCAACGAAGCCGGCACGTGCCAATGGTCCGGTGTGGAAATGGCGACCGCGTCAATGTCCTTGCGTGAAAGAATCTCGCGAAAATCGTTGTATGCCACACAGTCGTCGCTGTTCGACTTGATCTTGACGTACTGCCTGGCCTTCTCACGGCGGGACTTGAACACATCACACACCGCCAACACCTTTGCGTCTTTGTGCTTGAGAAAGTGATTCAGGTTATAGCCCAAGCCGTGCCCACCCACACCAATGAAGCCCATCGTGATGCGGTTTGACGGCGCATTCTTGCCGAACACGCTCGAAGGCACGATGGTCGGTGCAGCGACGGCGGCGAGGCCAGCCTGAACAAACTGTCGGCGTGAGACTTTCGTCATGTGGCTCAATACGATCGAATCAAACGGTTCATCAAACCAGCGAACCGTCGATTCAATCCCCTTTCATCGTTTCTTTTCGTCTTTGGGCTGCGAATCCAGAATCGTCTGCGCTTCGATGCCCGCTTCGGTGTCGGGGAATCGCTTGGCGATTTCCTGAAGGTACGCCAGAGCCGTGCGCTGCGCGGATCGGCTGCGGCTGGTCAATTGCGCCTTCACTTTCTTGAGCGCATTCATCGCTTTGACCTCGTCGGCCAGTTCCTTGTCCTTGGCGAGCGTGCGCGCCTTGGTTTGCGCTTCGCGCGCCTTGGTATGGCCTCGGAACTGCATGGCGATCTGGTCATACGTCTTGTAAGCCAGCCACTTGTTGTCGTCCTTTTCCGCTTTCTCGGCGTCAGCGAACATGCCGTTTACTTCCGAATCGATGATGCCATTCAACTGATCGGCCGCAGCCTTGGTCTTTTCGTCGCGCGACTTGAGGTAGCGGTTTACCTGCGGAATCGCCTGCATGTAATCGCCGAACTCCACCGCCTTCCACGCGGCGTTCAGCGAAGGCGGCACCGTTTCCGGGTCCACCTTCCACTTGGCTGTTTTGATCATGCCGTCGATCACTTTTTCGATTTCGGCCGACGAGCCGTGACCGACGGAACCGTCGGGCCGGATCACGCGCGTCTGCCAGACATTTCTCAGGCTAAGCGTGCCGACATTCATGGCTTTTTCAAATGAACGGTCTTCGTCGACGATGCCGGGGAACTTCACCTTCGCGGACCGCAGGTAGCCCTTCACCGAACTTTCACTGTTCCCGGAGTTCACGGCGATGAAGACAACCGGTTTACCATCGTATTTTTCGTGTGCGGAGACCAAACTGGCCCACTTGGAAAGGCAGTTGCCTCACGTCTCTTCATAGAACTGAAGCACAACGATTTTGCCCTTCAGGGCGTTGAGGTCCATACGGTTGCCGTTGACCCAGGTCGATGGGGTTGGCGGAAGGGCGGCATGGGTCGTGCCGGCCATGGCAATAAGGGCAAGTAGCATACAAGTCATCAGGGAACGGTAACGAGTCATGATGAGGACTCCCGGAGGGTGGGTTGGTTCAATGGGGCTGCGGTATTGTACCACGACGACGGTCGCGGTCTCGAATGCTTTGACGCAAATGTCACAGACGCCCGCGGTGAATCGATATAGTGTCGCCCATGTTTGCACGAGTGGACATGCTGACGGCCCTGGTTGCGGTTGGCCTGTTGTCGGGCTGTCACGCCGGGCGTCACATCACGCCGGATGGTTGGCATTTGCACACCGAAGCCGGTGAGTTGGCGAACCGGCCGGCGGCCAGTCGGCTTCAGATATTCATCTGTTACGGGCCGTTTCTGTCGACGCACTCGGCCATGCGGATCGAGATGGCTGATGGCGGTGTGTTCTGGGATCCGGCCGGCGGCTTTGCCGTCGACGATTCGAAGTGGGACCGCCGCAACGACGTGATGTGGGCCGGCACACCCAGCGTTCTGGAGTACTGGCACTTCCGCGAGGTCGGTTGCAACGAACCGTTCATGGAAATGTACGAGTGGGACATCGACGCCGACGAGGCCAAACGCTTGCACGACATCATCCGCAAAGGCGGCAGCCGGGCGACTGGCGAGGACAACGAGTTCCGCACGGGCACCGCCGGCATGTTCTGTTGCATTGTGATCTGCAAATTTGCTCAGCGTTTTATGGATCAATTCATTCACGTTCCAGAACACTGGCTGATGCCCCACAAACTCGGAGCCCACCTGTGGTCGCAGAAGCCGTCACGCGTCTGGGTGTTTGTGCACGGCGAACCGATTCTCAAAGCAGAACGCGTTCGTTGACGACCGTCTACTCCACCGGCGGTTTCGACGGCTGCGCCGGCGCGTCCGCGTTCACTTCCTTCAGCCAGGCGCGGACGGCGTCGCTCATGGTCTTCGTGCGCTCGGGTTGCTTCGCGGACAAGTTGTTTTTTTCCGCGCGGTCCTTGCTCAGATCAAACAGCGCGGCCGATGGATTCCCCTTGCCACCCAGGACCAGTTTCCATTGATGGTCACGCATCGCGAGTTGGTTGCCATGTTGCCAGAAGAGTTTGCGGTGGCCGATCGCTTTGCCTTCCAGCAGAAGTGACTTGAGCGAAACGCCGTCAAACTGGTGGCCGTCGGGGCCTTTGATGCCGGCGATGTCCATCATGGTCGGCATGACGTCGATACTGATGGCGAGTTGATCGGTCTGCGTGCCGGCTTTGATTTGGCCGGGCCAGTTGGCGATGCATGCAACGCGGTGGCCGCCTTCCCACAGTGACCCCTTGCCGCCGCGCAGGCCACCGTTGTTGCCGTGCCGCGTGGTACCACCGTTGTCGGAGAAAAACAGCACGAACGTGTTCTCACGGATGCCGTGCTTGTCGAGCCGCGCGACCACCTCGCCGATGCCTTTGTCCATCTCTTCGACCATTTCTTTGTACGCGCGCTTGATGTCGTCGGCCGATTGCCGCGTCTCCGCCTTACCTCGCGGCTTGCCTACAGTGCGCACAGCTTTGTCGTTTGGACCCTGGTACGGATAGTGTGGCGGCTCGTACGGCAAATACAACAGAAACGGTTTGTCCTTGTGATCGTCAATGAACCTTACTGCATGTTTCGTGATCAGATGCGTGCAGTAACCCGGCTCGTCGGCAATCTGATCGTTCTTCCACCAGTCGAGTCGGCCGGCCTGATCGATGTGTGAGAAGAAGTCGATGTTGCCGCTGATGTAACCACGGAAGTGTTTGAAGCCGTGCCGAACGGGGTTGTATTTTTTGTAGTACCCAAGATGCCACTTGCCGAAGATGGCGGTCTCGTAACCGGCGCCGGTGAAGACCTCCGCCAACGTGCGCTCGCGATCCTGCAAACCGTGCGGATGCGTCGGCCGCTTCGGGTCGGCGAC
>JANQKH010000159.1 GCA_028281215.1 Phycisphaeraceae bacterium
AGTTCCATCGTCGCATCCTTTTCCCCCTGCAGCGTGATGACATCGGGCGCTTCGGTCTGCATGCGGAAGGCGAGTTCAAGGTTGCGAATCTCGGCTTCGAGTTTGTCGTTCCCAGGTGACGCTCCGCCGGCGCGCGACAGATGTTCTTTGTTCATCAATTGAATGAGATCGAGATGTTGCCGTTGCGCCTTGCTCGACTTCGCCCAGGTGGGTTCGAGGTTTTCGATCGAACGGAAGCGCTGCGTCTTCTGCGATTTACCGACGGGCGTGCCGCCGTACTGGTTCGGCAGGAACGCGGTCGGTCGGCTTTTGGGTGCGTCGGGCAGGATGTCGATGTACGCGGGCAGATTCTCGGTTTCCGCGCCTAGGCCGTACACCAGCCACGAGCCGAGTGTCGGTCGTGATTCGGTGCCATGCCCGGTGTGAATCATCGCCTTTGCCGTGATGTGATCATTCTGTTTGTGATGCAGCGAATGGATGAAGCACAACTCGTCGATGTGTTCGTTAATGTGCGGGAACAGATCGCTGGCCCACTTGCCGGTTTGGCCGTGCCGCTTGAACGTCCATGGCGATTGGAGCACACGCCCCTGCGGCGCGAACGTAAACTTCGGCGGACGGATCGAATCCGGCAACGGCTTGCCGTGATCGGTTTTGAGACGAGGTTTGTAATCAAAGCTGTCCAGGTGCGACACGCCGCCATCAAGGAAAATGTAAATCACACGCTTCGCTTTGGGGGCGAAGTCGGGCGTACGCGGCGCGAGCGGGTTCTTCGCTTCAGCCTTGCGCGCTTCCGCAATCGCTCGCCGCGCGAGGATGTCCGTCAACGCTACGCTGCCGAAGCCCAGGGCGGCGCGGGCGAGCATGTCGCGGCGGGAGAAGTTGTGGTCTGTCGTCCGGTCCATTGATCTCGACTCGCGTCACACGTGACGTTGTTCATGCGACCCATTCGAGCCGGACTCTGTGAGTCCGGTCGCTGCAAAGCAGCGTCATCTCATCTTGGTTTTTTTCACGCGACTTCGTCGCGACCGGGCACACAGTGCCCGGCTCTGTTCAGTTAAAGCCTATTCAATGTATCGAAACGCATTGGAACTGTAGACCGCCAAACACACGCGCACCCACGCTTCCTCGCGCGTGGCGCCGTCTTTGATGGCGGCATCGATGTAGTCCATCGTCGCGCGGGTCACAGCATCATTCGGATATCGTCCCAGCGCCAGCACGTACACTTGCTCCAATCGTTCGCCTTCGGTGATCTGCTTCAACTGTAACACCCGCGCGGCAAGTTGCTCGGCGTAATAGCGCGGCAGCGGGTTATTCATGAACCATAGTGACTGCGCTGCCGTGCTCGTCTGATCGCGTTTGGGCATCGACACGCCGGTGTGTTGGTAATCGAACACGCCGAACATCTTTTTGATCTCCAAGCCCAAGCCCTTTGGCGAACGGTTGCTGGTGAGCACGTACATCATGCGGTCGGCGGACTTGTTGAAATCGAGCGGACTGGATGTTTGCCGCCGCACCTTGCCGATCGAACAGAGCATGGCGTCGTAGATCGCTTCGACGCTGAGGCGCTGGCGGGGGAAAGCGGATAGCCATTTCGGATTTTGGATTTCGGATTTCGGATGGGTGGATGCCATGCGATAGGTATTCGACGTGCAGATCAACTTTTGAATGTGCTTGACCGACCAGCCCGACTTGACGAATTCATCCGCCAACCAGTCGAGCAGCGCCGGGTGCGTCGGCTTGGCGCCGCGCGTGCCGAAATCGTTCGGCGTGGCAACCAGCCCCTCACCAAAATGCCACTGCCAGATGCGGTTGACCATCACCCGTGCGGTCAGTGGATTTTTCGGATGCGAAAGCCAAACCGCCAGTTGCAGTCGGCCGGATTCATCGGCGGGCATCTTCGGGTTGACCAGCGTGTTGTCGAACAGCCGCAGCATGCCGCGCGGCGTGGGTTCATCGCGGGTGTTGTAAACATCGCCGCGGATGTGGACGGGGATGTCGGTGATCGCTTCGGGTGGACGATTGATGAGCATGCCTTTGAAGTGAAGTTCATCCGACACTGCGAGAATGTCGGGGTACTCTCGTAAAGATGCTTGCGCCTTGCGAATCATTGCGCGCTTCTTTTCCAGCCATCCTGCTTCCCAACCGGACGCCAGCGAATCCTTGCCCATGGCAAATCGATACGGGCTATCGGCGTGAATCAGATAATGTCTCAACGCATTGGAATTCATCTTTGTGTTCGCAGCCACTTTCTTGACTTTCGCCTCCCATGCAGCGGTGACATGCACCAAGCGAATCTTGTCAATCTGTGGAAACTGCGCCGTCTTCGTCTTTGGATCGACACGCGCCGTCAAACGCAACGCGTTCGGCCCCGCACTCATCTGATACGTGCCCACCGATTGCCATGCGCGAAAACGTAGTCCCCAACCACCTGTCCCTTCAATTGGCTCATCGAGCGCGACCTTGGATGCGTTCCGACCTGCCTGCACATCGATCGGTGTCGGTCCTCTTGCGCTATACAGGAGTTGGATTTCATACCTGCCCGTCTTCGGCAATCGAAAGGTGTAACGGGCCCATTGCAGCACCGGCGTCTGTGTTTCGATCACCGTTGCTTCAGCGCGTTTGGGCCCCTCGCTTTTGAAATCAAACTCTTCAACAATATCACGGATTGTTGAGATCTTGAGATTGTCCACGCCGGCGAAGTCTTCGGCTTCAACCGTCACCGTTGCCGGCCGACTCACCTCTTTTGCCAGTTTTTGAAAGTTCTCCATGGTGGTGCGTGACGCCAGGTATTCCGCAGTCTTCTCGTTTTGCTTCACGATCTCCTCGATCGTTTCATCGATGATTCGTTGCTGCTTGCCGTTATGGTGCACTTGCGACTTTGTCGCCAGTTTCCGCGTCATCCGATCCCGCCCATCGCGCCAGAACTCACTGAAATCTCCAATGATTTTCGTGCTTTTGAAGATGCCGCCCAGCGCGTAGTAGTCTTCGGTCGGCACGGGATCGAATGGATGATCGTGACACCGCGCGCAGCCGAGCGATAAACCCATGAACACTTTGCCCGTCGTGTCGATCATGTCGTCGACGATGTCCATGCGCAGTTGGTTGGGGTCGGTGCATTCGTCGAACCAGTCGCCGATGGAGAGGAAGGCGGGTGCGATGATCTGGTCGAAGTAGCGTTGTTTGGCGGCGGCGTCCTGGTCCGGGTCGCCGATGACTTCGAGCAGGTCGCCGGCGATCTGTTCCATGATGAAGCGGTCGTATGGCTTGTCGTGATTAAATGCGCGGACAACGTAGTCACGGTAATGCAGTTCGCCGCGGAACTTCGGTTGATGCTTGAGGCGGACGCGGTTCTGTTCGTACCGGACGACGTCAAGCCAGTGTCGGCCCATGCGTTCGCCATAGTGCGGGCTTTTGAGCAGGCGATTGACGACCTTGTCGTGCGCGTTGTCGCTCTCATCTTCGAGGAACGCTTCGATCTCCGCGGAGGTCGGTGGCAGGCCGGTAAGCAGGAACGTAACGCGGCGTAGCCAGGTGAATTTGTCCGCCGGCGGCGCGGGGTCAACGTCGTTCGCTTCAAGTTTCGCGAGGATGAACGCATCGATCGGGTTGCGTACCCACGCGTTCTTTTTCACTTTCGGAATCGCCGGGCGCTCGACCGGTTTGAACGACCAGAACTTTCGCCAGTAATCCCAGTTGTAACTGTCGTCGCCGGGACGGGTTTTTTGTTTGGTGTCGAGCGTATCGGTCGGCGAATGAGTCTGTACTTTGGTCGGTGTGTCGGTTTTGTTGTCGTCTGCGAATGTGTACATCGTCAGTGCCGACGCACCGATCGCGCCGACAAGCATGAGCGTGAACATGTGGTGCGTTGGGCTTCGCATGGCACCATCTCTATCTCTGGAAGGCAGTTGACGCCTTCAATTCTACGCATCGGTGAAAAAGGGCGGGGAATTTGCAGGGTTTGCATGTTTGGCGGGACGGGACGTGATTGGCGGGTGATTCAATCATGCATCGCTCGCCGCAGTCGGTGATCTGCGATCGCCCGCTAAACGCGGTATCCTCCCTGCATGGCAGTTCGCATCGTCATGTTGGGCGACATCGTCGGCGGTCCCGGTCGCCGAGCGGTGGTGCAGCAGATTCCAGTGATCCGCCAGCGCTATGCACCTCACCTGATCGTCGTCAACGGCGAAAACATCGCCAACGGCACGGGCATCACACCTGACCTGTATCGCAAACTCTGCGACGCGGGAGTGGACGGCGTGACGTTGGGCGATCACGTCTACAAAAAGTCACAGATCGTCGGCGTGCTCGAACGCGAATCCAACATCACCCGCCCGGCGAATCTTCCCGCCGGTGCGGCCGGTAAGCGCTGGATGAAACTGCAACCGACCGCGCAGGAAGACGACACTGCCACCGACCTGCCACCGGTCTACGTGATCACCGTGCTCGGCCGAATCTTTATGAGCTTGCCGGCGAACGATCCGTTTGCCACTGTCGATTCATTTTTGAACGAGTTGCCTGACCGGGGCGCGATCGTCCTCGTTGAAATTCATTGTGAAGCAACGAGTGAAAAACGCGCGATGGGTTACTACTTCGACGGCCGCGTCTCGGCGGTACTCGGCACACACACCCACGTCGCCACCGCCGATGCGCAACTTCTGCCCAAAGGCACGGCTTACCAGACCGACTTGGGCATGAGTGGGCCGATGACCAGCATTCTCGGTCGAGACGTCGACAACGTGCTCAAGCACATGACGACCGCGATGCACGCGCCGTTCGATGTGGCTGAGGGCGACCCACGCGTCCATGGTGTGTACTTGGAAATCAGTGAACAGACCCGACTGGCGACGCACATCGAACGCATCGAGTTGAAGGCGGATGTCAACGCACCGCCGTTTGCCGCGACTTGAAATGGTTCATGCGCCGACGACACAACCCTTGCCGGCACGTTTAGCGACGTAGAGTTGGTTGTCCGCCGCTTTGAGCAGGTCTTCGGCATTTTCAGCACGGCAGACGTTCGCCGATGCGATGCCGATGCTCAGGTCCGGGGAGAACGGACCGGGATACCGAGCCCGCGCGTGTTGGCGAAATAGAGCGATCAGGTTGTACGCAAACTGCTTGACTCGCGAGGTAAGGCACTCGGGCATCAACACAATGAATTCATCGCCACCGGTACGGATGGCACAGTCTTCGCTGCGGATGGAGGCCTTGATCAGTTGCGCCAGGAAGCGAAGCAGATCATCACCGGCAGCGTGACCGTTGGTATCGTTCATCTGCTTGAAGTTGTCCATGTCGATGGCGATGCAGGTAAGATCGGACCCGCTTTGTCGACAGGTGTCGAAGAGGACGGGGCATTGCTCATCCATGAACAGGCGATTGCCCAGACCCGTCAGTGCATCCTGAAGGGCCCGGGCTTCCAGTTTGCGTGTGGCTTCCTTGGTCGCGCGCTGTACTTTCTCATCCATTGTGCGGCGAAGGTGTTTCGCCTGATGGTAATCACGCAGCGCGGTTGCAGAATAGGCGTGAATCGCCCGCGCCAGTTCGCCCACTTCATCCCGTCGATGAATCGGTAGCGAGTTGAGCACCTTGGGACGATCCAATCGCTGCACCCCTTCGACTTCGTTGAGCAGGTTTTCCAATGGCCGATAGGTCCACGCACGGGCGAAGTAGACGAAGCCGATCAGCGCCGCGCATATCGCGATCCAGACAACAATGTGGAACATTTCGCCGTAGGTGCCCAACAGTAGGCCGATCATGAGTGAGCCGGTGGCGGTCAGTGTGATCTTGGCGCGTAGCGGGGTTTCGTCCCAGAGCAGCGAGCGTGATTTGGTTTTGTCCGCGTCCGTCACACCATTCGGGCCGGTCGCGTTGTCTTGCGATGCTGCCGACCTTTCATTCGTTTCCGATTGGGAGGCAACGCGTCGTTGAGAAGATGGGGCCGTCCGACGCGCCGACGGCTTGACCGCCGTGGTCTCCCTGGACTTTGGACGTCCCGTCGCGATGGTTTCTCCGGATTGCCTCACCTCGTCTACATCGGACACCCAAGCCAGCCAGTTTGGTTTGCGACGGGGTGATTAAACCGTTTGTCTGAACGAACGGCCGAGAAAAACCAACTTCACGCTTCTTGGTTCTGCGCAGGCCTTAGATATTGACAACGAAGTCCAAATTCCCATACTTGGGGGATACACATCGGATGCCGCCCCTACATATTGGGGCACCGGCATCAGATGCCTGTCGGGACAGGGGGATGATGAGTGTTCGATCCATATCGGACGTTCGATCGGAGCAGATGGTTTATGCGTTGCCCCTTTTGTCATGACGACAACGATAAGGTGATCGACTCGCGCGGTGCGGATGGCGGTCGCGTGATTCGTCGTCGTCGCCAGTGTCTATCCTGCAACAAGCGGTTCACCACCTATGAAAACATCGAAACCACCACGCGCATGACCGTTGTGAAAAAGGAAGGCACACGCGTGCCTTACAACCGGGAAAAGATGCTCGAAGGGTTGCAGAAAGCCTGCTACAAACGCCCGGTCTCGTTTGAACGGCTGGAATTGCTGGTCAACGAAGTTGAGGAGGAGTTGTTCCGCAAATACGACCGCGAAATGCAATCGATTGACATCGGCAAAGCCTTGGCCGAGCGACTCAAACACATCGATCAGGTCGCCTATGTTCGTTTCGCCAGCGTGTATTACCAGTTCGGCAGTGTCAACGATCTGCTCGACGAAATGCGCGACTTGCTCGACGTTGATCAGGAACAGCCGCCGGAACAGGGGCGATTGTTTGGTGAGTGACGCCGCTCAGCGGCGTTGACCCTGTTGCTTGAATCTTTCACATCAAGAATAGTAGGTTCCGGCCTACTATGCTGTTCGATGATTCGATGCTGCTGCATGTTACAGGTCAGATCGCCACCCATGAAACTTGACTCACGCACCAATCCGCGCACCACACCAATCGGCAGGTCAACCGACACACCCGGCGGCGTGGTTGGTTTGCTCATCGCCTACCTGCTCGTGTTGCCGTTGTTTTCCCCGAACGCGATAGGCGAGCAAGCTGACACCTCACTTCACCGCAAACCCGCGTGGCGGCATCCGGTGGCGCTGGCGGTGAACCAACAACACCTGCTGATTGCCAACCAGCGCAGCGGGACGTTGACCGTGTGTGACCTGGTTCATCACCGGGTGGTCGGCGAACACCGCATCGGCAAAAAACTGGCGGACATCGCGGCCGTCGGCGAGGGGCGTTTCATCGCCGTGGATGAAGCGGCGTCGCAACTGGTGTTGCTTCAATATCAGTCCGACCGTGTGCAAGTGCGTGATCGATGTGATGTGGCGATGTCGCCTGTGGATATTCATGTGTGGGGCAGTGATCGCTTTGCCGTCACGTCCCTCTGGGCCCGACGGGTGTCGCTCGGGCGCGTGGTCGATCACAAATTGCGCATTGAACACGTGATCGATCTGCCCTTCGCACCCCGGCTGCAATGGCGGGATGCAAAGAGTGATTCACTGATGGTCGCCGACGCGTTTGCCGACCGGATTGGTGTGATCGACTTAAATCGCCGGTTGCTGCGCGGCATCCGCACGATTCAGGGTCACAACATCCGCGGCCTCACCTCAAATCACGATGGCAGCCGACTGCTCATCGCCCATCCAATGCTCAACCCACGCACGCAAACGATTCGGCAGCGCGTCTTTTGGGGCACACTGATGAGCAACGTGATGCGCGAGGTGACCTTCCAGCATCTGTTGACCTTCGAGAATGATGATCCGATCCGCCAGCCGGAGCCGGTCGCGCATTGGAGCCTCAATGCCTTGGGCGAAACGAAAAGGGCGACCGGCGATCCCGGCGCGATCGCAGTCACGCAGGCCGGCCAAACCGTTATCGCCCTGTCGGGGGTGAACGAAATCACCGTGCGCGATTCGCCGTTGGCGTTTTTCAGGCGGCACAACGTTGGCGTGCAGCCGGTCGATGTTGCGATTTCGAGTGATCAGAAGCAGGCTTTCATTGCCAACATGTTCGACGACAGCGTTAGCGTGTACGACTTCGACCGCAAGCAGGTCACCGGCGCGATTCGGTTAGGGCCGACGCCGGTGCTTTCAAAAATCGACCGCGGGCAACGTCTCTTTCACGACGCAAAACTGTCGCTCGACGGCTGGTTCAGTTGCCACAGTTGTCATACGGACGGCCACACCGCCGGTCT
>JANQKH010000099.1 GCA_028281215.1 Phycisphaeraceae bacterium
TACATGAAATGCGTGGCGGTGTCGAAAAGCATCGCCCAGCCGGAGGGATTGCGGATGGCTTCAAACTTCAGGTCGGGGTAGCGGATAGGCGGAACGGGATTGGCGTAAATTTGATAGTTGATCGGCGCGCGGGGAGGTTTGCTGTTGTTCCACGCCCCGTAATGCACGCCGACGAACGCGGAGCCGGCCGGGCATTTGCGAATCTCAGCGTTCCAATTGCGCGAGTTCTTTGCCGACTTGTTCGGATCGCTTGCTGTGACGGTTTCCAGATTGATGTACGGCGCGACCTGGTTGTACCAGAGCGTTTCCACCGCGAGCCCGGGGTATTGATCCGCGAACGCAGGCATCACGCTTTTGTGATCGACGGTGAACGACTGAAACGCCGTTGCCCATTGCCGCGTGTTGCTCGAACATTTCGACGCCCGGCCTTGCTCCCGCGCGCCGCTCAGCGCCGGCATCAGCATGCTGATCAACAGCGTGATCAATGAGATGACCACGAGCATTTCCATCAGGCTGAAGGCGTGTCGTCGCAACATGGTCCGGCGTCTCGGAGATCGAGTGATCGGCGCGAAGATCAAGCCAAAGAGCAGGGCAAAGATCAGAACTCCTACCAGCATACCATGATCCGCCCGCGATCCCTCGCCTTGCATGCCCGTTTTCATTCACCCGACCGCGTGTTATTCTGCGTCCATCATGGATGAGCACCAACGACGCATACTCCGCCAACATATCGAAACGGATCGCCTGCTTGGTGTCGATGCTGTTCCCGTCGGCGATGCGCCTGATTTGCCGGCGACAACACAACCGGCTTCGACGGAGGCGACGCACGACACCGATCTACCGCCCGCGCCGTCGCCGGCAGTGTCGACCAGCCAGAACCTGTTCGGCGAGGAAACCAAATCCGCGCCTGCGCCAAAACCAGTTCTCGCGCAGCAGTCTGCCGCGTCGTCCAGCGTGCCCGCCATCCCCGCGTACCAACCCATCGCGGCGAAGGAAAAGCCCGGCCTGCTTGATACGCTCAATCGTGATGAGGTGATGGGTTGTCGCAAGTGTGCGTTGTGTGAAGGCCGCACCCAGACCGTCTTCGGCGAAGGCGATCCAAACGCCAACCTCATGTTTGTCGGTGAAGGGCCGGGGCAAAACGAGGATGAAACCGGTCGCCCGTTCGTCGGCCGCGCCGGCGCCAAACTCGATGAAATGATCAAGGCGATGGGCTTCGACCGCGAACAGGTGTTCATCGCAAACGTGGTCAAATGCCGGCCGCCGAACAACCGCGCCCCCACGCCGGTCGAAGCCGACGCGTGTTGGCCTTACCTGTTGCGGCAGATATCGATCATTCAACCGATGGTCATCGTCACGCTCGGCGGCCCCGCAGCCAAACGTCTGGTCAACCCGCAGTACGGCATCACGCGCATCCGCGGGCTGTGGCATCACTTCACCGGTCTGCAACCGGACGGTCCATCCGTGCCGGTGATGCCGACGTTTCACCCGGCGTATCTTCTACGCGCTTACACGCCGGAGAATCGCAAAAAGGTCTGGTCCGACCTTCAAACCGTGATCGCCTATCTCAAAGAGAACGATGGGATGTAGAACGCATGGCTTTTGAGTGCGCGCTTTCTTTGTGCCATGGCACGTGGAAGGGGACAACAAGATCGTGTTGCAGGCTTCTTGAATCCACTCGCTGTTTTGCCCACACCCAACGATCCCGCTACGCTCCATCGCGATGTCTAACGTTGAACAACTGCGTGTCGTTCTCTTCGCTGTGCCGCAACCGACGGGTACCTCGGTATTCGATGACAAACTTGAACTGTTGCCGTGGGAGGTCGCGCTCGAAGGCGCGCCAAATGTGCACGGTATCTTCATGTTCGGTCACGACCGCATCGATGGTGCGATGATGGATCGTTTGCCGGACTTGCGCGCGGTGAGCAACTGTGGCGTCGGGGTGGATCACATCGATCTTGCCGCCGCGAAGCAGCGAGGTGTGCGCGTCGGGTATACGCCCGGCGTACTCGATCAGGCTGTCGCCGATCTGGCGTTGACGCTCATGCTCGCAGCAGGGCGTCGGTTGGTGTTTGCGGATCGGTACGCGCGCAGCGCCGATTTCAGCAAGGTCGATCACAATTACATGCTCGGCCGCAATATCTACGGGCAAACCTTGGGCATCGTCGGGCTTGGCAGCATCGGCACGCAGATTGCCCGCCGCGCCCAAGCATTTGGCATGCCGATCCTCTACCACAACCGCTCACGGCACGAAACGGCTGAGGCGGCGACCAGTGCGCGGTATGTGTCGTTCGATGAACTTCTTGCTGACTCGGATTACATCGTGTTGATGTTGCCTTTGACCGATCAGACACGCGGACTGATCGATCGCGACGCGTTAGCCAAGATGAAACCAACGGCCACGCTGATCAACATGGCGCGCGGTCCCGTGGTGGACACCGACGCGTTGGCCGAAGCGCTGCAGGAGAACCGCATCTATCACGCCGCGCTGGACGTGACTGATCCCGAACCGCTGCCGCGCGATCATCCGTTGCTGGCAATGGACAACCTGACCATCACGCCACACATCGGCAGCGCCACCGTGCAGACGCGGCAGGCGATGACCGAAATCGCCGTCGCCAACCTGATGGCAGGCTTGACCGGCCAGGCGATGTTGCACGAAATTTCCGCATGATTTGACGTGTTCTTCGATCAAGCTGACATCACAACAGTTACCCCACCTGAAGCGCGTCTACCGCTTCGTCCAGATGGTCATATCGCGGCATCACCTTGGTCAGCCCGGTCATTGTGAACATATGCTCGATCAGTTCGGGCATTTCTGCCAGTGCGACGACACCATGTTTCTCCGCGACCTTATTGCGCACCGCCACGATGACACCCACGCCGGTCGACGGGAAAAAATCAACGGCGTTGAAATCGATGACCACCTTCGGATGTTCCAGTGGATCGACCGCATCGAGCAGCATGGCTTCAACCCCCGCCAGGTTCTGACTCTGGGACACCGACTTGTGCAGATGGATCACCGTCACGCGGTCACGTGTTTCGATTGACAGCGGTGATGTCGTGTCCTGATCCATGAATGCCGCCTGATCGGAATGGTGATGATGACCGGTTGCATTATACCTTCGGCATCGCCGCGTGTCCGATAAGAAAATTGTGGCCGGACCCGTGTTCAATTCAGCGACGATGGACTTTTCATCGCTACAATGGCTTTGCACATACCAGTCATCTTCTCGTTGCCATGGAAGGCCTCGAGGTTCAAGGAGTGAACCATGACAAAGATTCCTGCGCGTTTCTGGATGCTTTCGTCGTTGCTTGTAGCAGTCAACGTCGGCGGTTGGCTTTGGGTCAAGTTCGGTCAAAGCGGCGACCTGCCGCGAGTCC
>JANQKH010000101.1 GCA_028281215.1 Phycisphaeraceae bacterium
GTGATCCTCAACGATGAGACGGTGGATGTACTCTGCCAGCAGGCGTTGGCGCAAGCACGGGCCGGTGCGGACATCGTCGCGCCAAGCGACATGATGGACGGCCGCGTCGCCGCGATCCGCCACGCATTGGACGATCACGGCTTCACCGACGTGTCGATCATGTCCTATACCGCCAAGTATGCCTCCGCTTTTTACGGCCCATTCCGCGGTGCACTCGATTCGGCGCCGCGCGAGGGCGGCAGCAAGCCGATCCCCGCCGACAAGAAGACTTACCAGATGGACCCCGCCAACGTGCGTGAAGCGATTCGTGAGGTTGAACTCGACGAACAGGAAGGCGCGGACATCGTGATGGTTAAACCCGCGGGACCGTACCTCGATGTGATCAGTGCGTTGCGGGAGCAGACAACGCTGCCAATCGCCGCCTACCATGTCAGTGGCGAATACCTGATGATCAAGTCCGCTGCCGAGGCGGGTTGGCTGGACGAGAAGGAAGCGGTGATGGAGATGACGTTGAGTATTCGCCGTGCGGGCGCGGATGTGATTTTGACCTATTTCGCGCCGCAGATTGCCAACTGGTTGAAAGAAGGTTGACGTGTTGGTTTTCAAACCGATCAACTGGCTGTGCAGCACGCTCATTACCATCATGGTGTGGGTTTATCGCGGCACGCTTGGTTTGTTTATGGGCGGGCGTTGCCGATATGACCCGTCGTGCAGCCAATACATGCTCGACGCCGTCGCCAAGTATGGACCATGGCGCGGCGCGTGGCGAGGCATCAAACGCATCGGGCGATGTCATCCGTGGGGCAGTTTCGGGCATGACCCGGCTTGAGCCGTTTTTCATTGGGAAGTCCATGCAACGCACCGAACCCGACGGCATTGTCATTTCCTGCGATTTCACCGGCATCGACTGGGACGAGCATATTCCGATGATCGAGGGCCATCGGGGTTCGGTCATTTGTCTGGGTGCGCTGGAACTGGCGATCGATGGGGCGGCTGAAGCAACCGAGGCGGTCGAATGCACCATGTGCCGTCGGAAAAAACAGCCGCCGGAGAAGACCTGGCGTCATCCCAATCCGCCGGAAAACGCCGATCCGCACGCCGCTATCTGCTGGGACTGCATCCAGCAGGCCGACCGTTCCTTCGCCCGCGATCCGGATACCGACTGGGATCGCAGGATCCCCCCGGACGAGAATTGGTCGTGACGTGCGGACTGGCTTGACGATTGATTCGAGAATTGCTGGTCGGAACTTTGGACCCTGATCTCCGATCCCCCAATTCCCGTCATTTGACAAACCTCAACCCCAACCTAGACTTATGGATTGAAGCAAGCGAGATGGGCCGGACACGTGTCCGGTTTTTTCACAGGAAAAGGTCAGCCGCTATGAAGCGAGTCGTAGACCAGCACGGAGCGGAAACACACTGATGGGCGTTTACCACCCAATCAGTGTGACCGTATCGCGATCGCGCGACGCAAGAGTGAATCAATCCATGGTACGGGAGGTGACCATGGCCTGATACACACCAATGTGTCAGCAGGCAAGTCGTCAGGCTTGGCGTTTCATCAAGAATCGTCGAGACCTGAGTTCAGGCCGCGATCGCGCCGTTTCCAGCGCTTCGCGGCCTTGTGCGTTTCAAGGCCGAAACCAAACGGCTACGTGAATATGTCCAGTCCAACATCAACAACCCGGTGGCCGGTCAAATGACCGGCGACAACTGAATAACAACTGAATAACCCAAAGGACAACCCCATGAACGGCCAGGAACTCATTCGACTCATCGACGGCATTGCTCGCGAACGCAATGTCGACAAGGAAGCGCTCTACACCGACATCGAGCAGGCAATGGTCTCCGCCGCACGCAAGCACTTCAATGTGCTCGACCCCGACGAATTCACTTGCCAACTTGATCGTCTTAACGGCTCCATTCACGTGTTTCGCGGCGAAGAGGAAATTCCGATTGAATCGCTCGGCCGCATTCCCGCTCAGACCGCCAAGCAGGTCATGATCCAGCGTTTCCGTGAAGATGAACGCTCCAGCATTTTCGATGAGTTCCGCGAACGCATCGGCGCTCTCGAATCCGGCATGGCGCAGCGATACGAAGGCGGCGCGCTGGTCGTATCAATTCCCCGGTCCGGCGGCAGTCAGGCCGAAGGATTCATGCCACGCAGCGAGCAGATTCCTTCCGAACAGCATCAGCCGGGCGAACGTGTCCGCTGCATGATCCTTGACGTCCGCGACACAGGCAGTCAGGTAAAGATCGTGCTCTCCCGCGCTCACGAAGACTTCATCCGCCGTCTGTTTGAAGTGGAAGTGCCGGAAGTCGCCGAGCGCATCATTGAAATCAAGGCAATGGCCCGCGAGGCCGGCCATCGCACGAAGATCGCCGTCAGTTCAATCGATTCCAAAGTAGACGCCGTTGGTGCCTGCGTCGGCGTTCGCGGCAGCCGCATCAAGAACATCACCGACGAACTCGGTGGCGAGAAGGTGGAGATC